>DATNRE010000107.1:0-24760 GCA_036703685.1 Candidatus Obscuribacterales bacterium | reverse complement strand
AATCTAACCTTTTCTAAATCATCGGCTGTTCCCGCTTTTTCTACGGCTTGTTTCCATAAATACACCATCAAATAAGCGGCTTCCATGGGGTCATTTGTTACCCGGTCTGGCCCGTATTCGGCTCTAAATGCTTCCACCCATTTCTTATTAGTAGGAGTGTCAACGGTTTGGAAATAGTTCCAGGCGGCATAGTGTCCTAAAAGGAAGTCTTTACCAATTTGTCGGACTTCTTCTTCAGCGATACTTACCGACATCACCGGATATTTTTCCGGGGTCATTCCTGCCCCTTGTAACTGTTTGAAGAAAGCTACATTACTATCTCCATTCAAACTATTAAAAATCACACCACCATCGGGTAATGCCTGTTTGATTTTCGTAATAATTGGGGTAACTTCCGTATTCCCTAATGGTAAGTAATCTTCCCCAACGGTTGTACCACCAATGGCCGCTAATTGTTCTTTAATAATGTTATTAGCTGTGCGGGGAAAAACATAGTCGGAGCCTACTAAGAAAAACTCCTTGCCTTTATTATCAAATAACCATTGTACGGCGGGTTCAATTTGTTGGTTTGGGGCGGCTCCGCTATAAAAAATGTTTTTAGAACATTCTTGACCTTCGTATTGAACCGGATACCATAACATATGGTTTCTCGATTCAAATACATCTTTTACGGCTTTGCGACTGGCAGATGTCCAGCACCCAAAAACCGTGACCACCTTATCTTGATCGATTAATTTTTGGGCTTTTTCGGCAAAGGTTGGCCAGTCAGAAGCACCATCTTCAACCACGGTTTCAATTTGTTTCCCGAGTACGCCACCATTGGCATTAATTTCCTTAATGGCTAACTTTTCTGCCTCAACAACCGTGGTTTCACTAATCGCCATCGTTCCACTCAAGGAGTGAAGAATTCCCACCTTAATGGTATCGCCGGTAGGGGTTGGGGTAGTGGTATTATTGGCGGCAGGGTTGGCACACCCTTTCAGAAGAAAAGTGCTGCCAAAGGCTGCTGAACCATAAACTAAGAATTTGCGTCTACTGAAATTTTTTTTCACAATGACTATTTAGGGATTTCACTTAAAAAATTGCTGGGAGAATAGGTGATTTTCTTGACCCTATCTGCAACCCTAAATCGGTTGAATTTAAACATCGAGCAGTGGATCAAAGCACTTAGAAACTAACAATTAACTGCGATTCGATGAAGATAGGGTAGGGGCAATTTCCTATTCAGGCTTTGTATACTAGAGCAATTCTATCGGTCAAATTGTAATCTACAATACAAAATATTATAATCGGTACGGATTGCTATACTTTTTTTTTAAATTAATTTTTTATATGACATGGTTCTTGATACAAAGGAACCGTAAATGTCACCGTTGATCCTAATCCTTCTCCGAGGCTATAAAACTTAACTGTTCCTCCCATGGTTTGGACTAATTTTTGGGAAATGACTAATCCTAAACCCGTTCCCCCATATTGACGAGTATAGCCACCATCCACTTGAGAAAAAGCCTTAAAGAGTCGATCTTGTTTTTCAATGGGAACCCCAATTCCGGTATCAGCTACTCGAAATTCTACCACCCCCGGAAACTCTTGATTTTGAAAAACTAAGGTTTGTTTGAGGATACCTAAACTAATATTAATTCCCCCTTCATGGGTGAATTTAATCGCATTTCCTACTAAATTTAACATCACCTGAAGTAACCGTTGATAATTGCCATAGACAATGACTTCATCCTCATAAACTGCCTTTTGGATGGTAAAAGTTAATCCTTTTTCTTGAATTTGGGGCCGGGTAAAATGTTCAACTTCATCTAAAAGTTCATTCACCTTAATTAAAGCCAAGTCAATATCCATTCTCCCGGCTTCAATTTTAGCAATATCTAAAACATCATTAATTAAGTTTAATAGGTGTAAAGCGGCTCGATGGGCTTCTTGAATAAATTCTTGTTCTTCTTCGGGATCATCCACCATCCCGTCTAAAACTAACTTTAAAAACCCAATAATTCCATTTAAAGGAGTGCGTAATTCATGGGACGTATTCGCCAGAAATTCACTTTTTAACCGGGAAAGAGCCACCGCTTCCATGCGAGCTTCTTCTAGTTCTTGATAGAGGGTGGCATGGGCAATGGCAGTTCCGACATGGGTGGCTAATTCGCGGATAAATTCTACCTCAGCCGACGTCCATTGTCGAAAGCGATCGCACTGTTGCAAACTAATAATTCCATTGGGCTGATCTTGATAGGAAGTGGCTACCACTAAAATAGAATAGCGTTTATAGGGATCTTGATCCGGGGAAGTTCGTTCGACCACCACTGGTTCTAGGGTTGCTAAGGCCTGTGTCCAGCCCAACTCATTAGCAATAGCCAAATCAAAACCCAACATCATGGGAAATTCCGATCGGCGATATTCTGCCACCACCTGGGTTTGTTGTAAATTCCAATTATCCCCTTTTTCAAATTGATAGGGGCAGATAATACAACGACTCACCCCTAAAACCTGGCCCAAACTATTCACTGTTTGTTGCCAAATTTGCTTTAAATCTAAAGTGCGACGAATTTTTTGGGCAATTTGACTTAATAAAGTTTGATAAATATGGGAACTGGGAGAGATCGTCCGACACATTGTGCCAGCAATTTGGATCAGCATTTTCTGCGGGATCTCTAAATTGGAAGGAAGGGAACGATAGGCAACAATCTCCGACTGACTCAGATCTAAATTTTCTTCGGGTTGTTCCAGAACACAACCCATGACCAATACCCTATCCGGTTTTCCATGAGAAACCAGAATTGGAGTCATGGTCAATTCTAATGGAATATATTGATCTTCATAGGCAAATGAATAAATAAATCTCTCGGGAATTAAACTAGTTAGAACCCGGGTCACTCGGTCTTGATAGGGAGAAAGAATAACCGGTTTAAAGTAGTCCCTAATTGATGATCCGACAATCGTATCTACAGGTAAAGAATAGCGATTATTGAGTTGCCAATAAAAAGATAAATACTGACCCGCGGCATTTTGAATAAAAACCAGATCAGCACCCAAGTTTTGCCCGATCTGATCAGCCGAAGTCGAACCTGCAAACTGAGAATTCTCGTCTAAGTTCATTCGGATTAGGGACTACGTAGTGAACAGCAAATAGTTAATTAACTATTCACTTTTTTACTGATAACTGATCACTGATTTAATCGTTCCATTCCCCCCGGGGCGGAACCGGAGGGTTTCTTTGCAATGTCAAGGCTAATTCATCCTCGGGGCGCTCTCCTCTGAGCCATTGCCGCAGGGCGGTTTCAATCACCTTGCTAGGGTCATTACTAAGATGTTTAATCTGATTGAGTAACTCAGAGTCGATGTGAATTGAAACTTCCACTTTCTGAGTTGTATTCGGTGAAGAAAATGTATTCTTTTCCATAACAAATTAGATCCTAACGCATAAAAATTTCCAACCGGAAGGAATAGCTACTACAGCATATTCCCAAACACTGATCGCTCAAAAATTCCAAGAATAACTTTTAAGCCCCTTGCTACCCAGCCCGACACAGGCTGATTGAGCCAGAGGTGCTATTTTCATTCTACTCCCCTCCCGGGAAAAATTGTTGACTTCTTGGGGTTAACTCCGGTAAGAACCCCAGGAGCCTCCTAGGGTTTGGTATAGGCTGAAGCTGGTTTAAACGCCGTTGCGGGCTTTCCACTAAGGGCCTGTGACATAAAATCACGCCAGATGGGAGCCACCGTCGTTCCTCCAGTTGATCCATAACTCAGGGGAGTATAATTGTCATTTCCCACCCAAACCGCCGTGGCCAAATCGGGAGTATATCCGGCAAACCAGATATCCCGTTCTGAAGACGTGGTGCCGGTTTTTCCCGCCGCCGGCCGGCCAATTTGGGCGCGAGTCGCTGTCCCCCGACTAATTACCCCTTGTAATACACTGTTTAAGGATGCCACCGCCCATTGATCCAGAACTAATCGAGGTTTGGGCGTATTATCCAGTAAGATATTACCCTGACTATCGGTTACTTGCACAATAAAGGTGGGGTCAGAGTGCCAACCATCATTGGCAAAGGTGGCGTAGGCTCCGGCCATTTCCATCGGGGTTAAATCCACTGAGCCCAACGGTAGGGAAATCACAGGTTCAATCGGACTTTTAATTCCCAGGATGCGACAGACCTCAATCACCTGATTTAGTCCCACTTCCTGACCCAGTTTGACCGCCGGAATATTCAAGGAACTCTCTAAGGCCGAGCGAATACTCACGGCTCCGGAGAAACCGCCCCCGTAGTTTTGGGGAGAATAATAGCCATAGCCATCGGGATAACTGACCGGATTATCATAAACCGTGGAATCCGGGCCATATTTGCCACTGGCAAAGGCGGCATAGTAAACAAACGGTTTAAACGCTGACCCCGGCTGACGACGGGCTTGAATCGCTCGGTTATACTGACTGGTTTTATAATCGGCTCCCCCCACCATGGCTTTGACAAAATGGGTACGGGGGTCAATGGCGACCAATGCGATTTGGCCATTTTCTAAACTTCGATAAATCCCCTGATAGTAAAGGTTTTCATGCCACTCACTGACGGTTCTCTCCGCCATCCGTTGAAAATTCATATCAATGGTGGTTTGAATCCGCATTCCGCCCTTGAGCACCGCTTCCCGACCAAAACGTTCCGATAGTTCTTGGACAACAGCTTCCGTGACGTAGGGAAGACGGCTACTGCTAAAGGAGGTAATTTTTCCGACTAATAGGGGTTGTTTCCGGGCTTCGGCTTCTTCTTGGGGGGTAATCCACTGAAGTTCCCGCATCCGCTTCAACACCGTTAACTGTCTTTGTTTGGCTTTTTTGTAATTGGCGAAGGGACTATAATCCTCCGGTGCGGGAATTAGACCGGCCATCAGTGCCGATTCCGCCAAGGTCAAATCCTTGGCCGATTTATTAAAATAACTGCGGGCCGCGGTTTCTACCCCATAGAGGTTATGACCCCAATAGACCTGATTCAGATACAGTTCTAAAATTTCGTCTTTTGATAAAATTTGTTCTAAACGAATCGCCATCACCGCCTCTGCGGCTTTACGGCTCATGGTACGATTCGGGGATAAAAATAGGTTTTTCACCAACTGCATAGTCAGGGTAGAACCCCCTTCCACGGTGGAACCCTGTTCTAAGTTAGCAATAAACGCCCGCACAATCCCCGTGGGGTTAATGCCTTTGTGATCGAAAAAGTTGCTATCTTCAATCGCGATTACCGCCCGTTTTAGATGGGGAGAGATCTCGTTGAGGGAGACGACTTCACGATTGGCTTCATCATGGAGGCTGGCCAAAGGAACCCCCTTAATATCATAGATATGGGTGGTTTCCGTGGGCATATAGTTCTGTAATACCCGCACATCAGGAAGGTTACGGAAACTGACCGCCAAACCGACTAACCCTCCAGCCACGACCGAACTGGTTAACATGGTAACGCCGAGTAGGGTTCCGGCCGTTACTTTGCTGACCGACTGCACAAAGTCAAACAACGTTGAGGGGTTGTTGACCCTAACATCGCGTGGGATTGCATTAGTTGATGACACGTTTAATTTACTCCCTCAATGAACACTCCGGCTACACAACACCTAGGGCTTACAGACAGAAATATAACTTTTTTTAGTTTCTGGTGATAGCATATAACATTGATATTGTGCAGGTGAAGTACCTACATCATAAATCAAAAAAATTTCCTATCCGGGATCAAGGTTAACGGATTTTACCCTAAATTGGCAAAAGAATTTTAAGATCATGGCTATTAGTCCCTCGTCTGTACCAATGGAATTGGCGGCGTCTCTACAAAATTTTCCCACCCTTCGCCGAGGGATTACTGAGATTTTCCCTGAAATTATAAGCTCTCAGAACCCGGATGAGAATTTAGGTCAACGATTATTAACTACAAATCGACCCCTGAGAGTTAAATTTGGCATTGACCCCACGGCGTCGGATATTCATTTGGGACATAGTATCCCAATTCGCAAGTTACGCGCTTTTCAAGATGCGGGTCATATCGCCGTATTAATTATTGGGGATTTTACTGCTAGAATTGGCGACCCTACGGGAAAATCGGAAGTTCGCCGTCAATTAACCTCGGAAGATGTGCAGAAAAATGCTCAAACTTATTTGGAGCAACTGCGTCCGATTTTGGATTTTGACACCCCCGGACGCTTGGAAATTCGCTACAATTCGGAATGGTTATCAAAATTAGATTTACCGAAAATATTAGAATTATTGGCAACCATGACCGTCGGACAAATGTTAGCTAAAGAGGGTTTTTCCCTGCGGTTTGAACAGGAAAATCCCATCTATTTACATGAATTTCTCTATCCGTTAATGCAGGGTTATGATTCCGTGGCGGTGGAAGCTGATATTGAAATCGGCGGGACGGATCAAAAGTTTAATTTAGCCGTAGGACGGGATTTACAACGGCATTTCGGACAAAAACCCCAATTTGGCTTATTAATGCCGATTTTAATTGGGACGGATGGGGTACAAAAAATGTCGAAATCCCTGGGAAATTATGTGGCGTTATCGGAAGATCCCTTAGCGATGTATTCTAAATTGGAGAAGGTTCAAGATAATCTATTAAACCAATATTTTGAACTATTAACTAATCTTCCCTTAGATGAATTACCGGAGAATCCTCGGGAAAAACAAAAGTTATTAGGATTAGAAATAGCGTCTCAATTCCATGGAAAGGAAGCGGCGTTAGATGCTCAAAAAGCGTCTTTAACCTTAGTGCAAGGGGATGCTAAAACCGCAGAAGCTGTCCCAGAGTTTTCCTTGACTGAGATTCAATTTCCCGCTAAGTTATTTTATATTCTCAGTGCGAGTAAGTTATGTAAAGGCAGCAGTGAAGCGCGGCGGGAAATTCAAGGAGGAGCGGTTAAATTAGATGGCGATCGCATTTCTGAAGTTGATATAATCTTTAATTCTAGGGATGAATTAAAGGGTAAAGTTCTGCAAGTGGGGAAGAAGAAATTTATCCGTTTAATGGATTAGTTTCTCGTTCCAATGTTCTGCTTAGGAATGCTAATGGTGAGGCTTTGCCTCTAACCTGGTAGTGAGTCCTGAAGGACTTTGCCCTAAAGGGCTTACTACGGTTTCTTGGTAGTGAGTCCTTTAGGACTCTCATACGGTTTCTTAGCCCTAAAGGGCTTACTACAATTGATAATTGAAAATGAGCTTAAATAAAATTATTGTTCCCTTGGATGTTTCCACAAAAGAAGACGCGATCTCCTGGGTGGAAAAATTGCCTCAAGTTACATTCTGGAAAGTGGGTTTAGAATTATTTGTGGGTTGTGGCCCGGAAATTTTGACTTTCCTCAAATCCCAAGAAAAACGCATTTTTCTGGATTTGAAATTCCATGATATTCCTAATACAGTTGCGGGTGCTTGTCGGTCTGCTTCTCGATATGGTGTGGATTTAATTACCCTCCATGCAACGGCCGGAAAAACAGCGCTCAAAGCCGCACAAATTGCCGCGGAAGCGGGTGCACAGGAGGCGGGTTATCCCGTCCCCAAATTAATCGCTATTACCCTATTAACCAGTTTAAATTCTAGGGATTTAGCCTTTGATTTAAAAGTGCCTTTAGAATTACCGGAATATGCTTTACAAATGGCTTTATTAGCTCAAGAAAGCGGGTTGCCGGGGGCCGTTTGTTCTCCCCAGGAAGTCGCCCAACTCCGTCAAACCTGCGGGGATGAGTTTCTATTAGTTTGTCCGGGGGTACGTCCGGTTTGGGCAGATAAAGGCGATCAACAACGGACTTTTACCCCGGCGGACGCACTCAAAGCCGGGGCGAATTATCTGGTTATTGGACGTCCGATCACCGCCGCCGATGACCCCATAACCGCCCTAGAACGTATTATTGAGGAAATCGATAACTAATACAGACGCGCCGTGGCACGTCTCTACGGTGTGATTACAGTTTTAGGTCAACGGCGACCCGATGGGCGCAGGCGAAGCCGGAGAAGGCGACAGCGTTTAATCCTTGGCCGGGGAAAGTGCTATCACCGACACAATATAACCCCCGGATGGATGTGCGGTTAAAGGGCATTCCTAGGAGTCCTTTTAATTTATGGGCGGGAATGGGGCCGTAGGTTCCGTCCTGTCGGTTTAGAAAGCGACGATGCGATCGCGCGGTTCCCACTTCCATATAGTCTAAACCCGCATCTAACCCGGGGAAAAGTATTTCTAAACGGTCAATAATTCTGCCTGCGGCTTGTTCTTTTTTGGCTTCATATTCTGATTCGGGTAATTTTTCCCAATCATCAATCCAACTGGGGGTAAAAGCATGAATAATATGATAGCCGACCGGAGCTAAACTCGGATCTAATAAAGTGGGAATGGAGACAAAAATTGTGCCTTCGGGTTCCTCCATTTTATCCCAATTTTCCACAATAATATGGTGACAATCGGTTTCCGGGGGAAGGATGGAGGCTTCTACCCCTAAATGTAAACTCAAGAAACTGGGGGATTTTTGATAACGTTCTCGCCATTTTTTTTCCGCCCTAGGCATGGATTCTAGGGGGATTAATTTACCAAAGGTATCCCAACGGGTGGCATTAGAAACGATTCTTTTCCCTCGATAAATTTTACCATCAATTAGTTCTACTCCCACGGCTTTTCCATTTTCTAATACAATTTGTTTAGCTCGGGCTTTATATTGAATTTTTCCGCCGAATTTTTCTAATCCCTCGACTAATTTAATCGCTATTTGACCGACGCCTCCTTTGGGATAGTTAATTCCGCCATAATGGCGATCGGAAAATACCATTCCGGCGTTGATCATTGGGGTTAAATCGGCGGGAACCACTGACCAGCAGTAACATTCAATATCAATAAACTTTAAAACTTCAGGATCAGTAATATAACGTTTGGCAATATCTCCGACATTTTGGGGTAAATACTGGACTAACCCTAAACATGATCCCGGTTCTTGGAAAAATACCCGCATTAAATAACGGGGTTCTTCCAAAGATAGCAACTCCATGGAGTTCAGACAGTTAAAGACGTTCCAGCATTCATCATAAAATTTACGAATCCCTTTTTCTTCCTGGGGGAAGCGGGTGATCAGTTCTTGCAAAAATTTCTCATAATCTCGATGTACCCGTAATTTGAGATCATTGGGTAGGTGATAATGAATTTGAACCGGATCGGGAATGGTTTCTAGGGTCATGTCTACGGCTTGCAGGGCGCGGGTGAGTAGGTTGGTGGTTCCCTTGTCCCCAAATCCAAAAATCATGGATGCCCCGACATCAAATCGATATCCGTCCCGTTCAAAATATCCCGAACTGCCGCCGGGGATGATATAGCTTTCTAGGACAAGAACTCTAGCACCCTTAGCCGCCAATTGGGTCGCCGTCACCAGTCCCCCAATACCAGAACCAATGACAATCACATCAAATTCCTGATCGGAGTCAGAACCAGATCGAGCAAAAGACTGGGATAGGTTAGAAACAGGCATGACTGTCAACTCTCTTAAGCATTTCCTGACTGTACAGTGTAGCGTCTTACGCCCAAATCAGAGAGTTCAATTTTCACGGTTTTAACCAAAAAGCCCTGACTGTTAGCTATTAGCTGTTGCTCCCAGTGTTGGAAAGAAAGCCCTGAAGGGCTTACTACAAAGAAATTCGGGGTCAGTCTACCATTGCGGACTGCCCCGTTTGCCGATCCTTTTGAGAGGAGAACACTGAAAGTTAATATAGCTTTGTTGATAATTATTGTCAACACCTTGAGAAAATTTTTTTGTGTTAAGTCGGATAGGGGACTGGCGGGGGATAGTTTTGTGGCTCTGGATTCGGTGTACAATCAACGATTAATATAGTTAGTTTTAAGTCGGGAGTGTAGTCCCAGATAATTTTGTAGCCAGTATGAAACACACCCTATCTGTTTTAGTGGAAGATGAAGCCGGAGTCCTGACGCGCATTGCGGGTTTATTTGCCCGTCGGGGGTTCAATATTGAGAGTTTGGCCGTTGGCCCGGCGGAACAATCGGGGATTTCTCGAATTACAATGGTGGTTCCTGGGGATGACCATATTATTGAACAGTTGACCAAACAACTCTACAAACTGATCAATGTTTTGAAGGTGCAGGATATTACGGAAGTTCCCTGTGTGGAACGGGAGTTAATGCTATTGAAAGTTAATTACAATAGCAGTACCACTCGTTCTGAGATTATTGAGTTAGCCCAGATTTTCCGGGCGCGGGTTGTGGATATTGGGGATGACGCCCTAACTATTGAGGTTGTCGGCGACCCGGGAAAAATGGTGGCTATTGTCCAGGTTTTAAGTCGGTTTGGAATTCGGGAAATTGCTCGGACGGGCAAAATTGTCTTGGTGCGCGAGTCGGGCGTCAATACGGAATTCCTGAAAAGTCAAGCTCCGGTGGAAGCACGATTTTAGCTGAAACAGCAGAATCTTAAACCAAGTAGGGGCGAATGGCCATTCGCCCCTAGCGCGGCCATTCGCCCCTAGTGCTTGATATTAGACATTAGACTTGTGAAAAATCCCATACAAAACACGACAGAGACATTAACGCAGCAATAAATATCCGTAATGGGGAGGGAAACTCAGAAACTCTAACAACGCTCAAGTGATAATCTGTCACGCATTGAAACCGCTACACCTCCGCACAATTAAGGGTTTTTAGTCTTTTCCAAAAAAAGTTGATTTTTAAGTCATTTTTACAAAAAATTGTTAGAATAGAGAAAGGTGAGCGATCGCACAGTGTCGAAACTCATCAGAAAAAGCCATGAATCACGAAGATTGTTCAGCCGTTTATCAGGCACTTGTAGAGATGCTAAACTCTATAAAATTAGGGTGGGTAACGGAACAAGTTGCCGACGTAATTAGTGCCGGAAAAACTACCGAAGAATTAGTATCAGGACGGAAATCTCCTGATTTAAAATTAAATTATTATACACCCCAAGAACAACTCTTACTTTTAATTAATGCCATTGAGAAATCCGTTATTAATACCGGAGAAATCGAAACGGAAATCATGGATATTTTCCGGTATGAAGCCCAAAATAGTAATTTAAAACCGGAATTGAGATTTACCTCCTCGGTGGAAGGAAAAGGTAAATTGTTTAAATATAGTATGGAAGCTGTTAATAGTCGCCAAGAACACAGCCAAGAATTAAAAAAATTGCTAGAACAATTACGTCAGGAGATAGAAACCGATGTCGATTAATACCGCTTTATTAGATAAGATAAATCAACAGTTAAAACAAAGTTTAAATCCCGATCTGCAAACCCTTAGAGATCTTGAGGATGGGTTTAAATTCTACATTTTTAATATTATTATCAAAGCCGCTCGGAATGAAGGAGCCTTAGTTTATTATCAAGATGTTTTGAAAAGAAATCCAGAAACCTTAGTGTTTCGCCGACGGGCGGGACAAATTTATGATCTGACCCAACCCTATACCCACGCCGTGATTGAATTTGAACAAAAACCGCCCTTAGAAATTCATTTGGGAGTTAAAATTCATGGGCGTTTAAGGGTGTTATATGATTGTGATGTTTGTGTTGTTTATAAAATGGAAGCCGAGAGTTGTCGGACGAATAAAAGAGAGCCCCGGGCATCTCGAATTTTTATGGCGATCAACTGTCAGCATTATGCCTCGGAATTGCGGTTAGAATTTGCCCAAACTTTTATAGCTTTTTCTTCGGAATTAAGGGTGGCGGGGGATTGTTATTTTGTGTCTAATAGTTCTTCCCCGGCCGTTGGTAAACTTTTGGCCAGTCGCAAACGAAAATGGGAATATGATATTGTGCCGAGTGAAACGAATAATGTCAATCGGTTAATGTATGAATTTCAGACAAAATTTAAGGACTTCAAAGCCAGAAGTTAGCCAAATGTCCCCGAATCTGCAACAATATTAGAATCCCTGATCGGAATAGATTGGGGATGTGTTTTTTTTAGTAACCTGAAAAACAGTTAGGATATGAAAATTTATCGTTCAATTTTGGCCTGTGTCTTAGCCCTAGTTACAACGTTTGTGGTCGGTTGCAGTTCTCCAAAAGCGGCAATTCCCACCACTTACACGGAAATTCAAATTCAACAGATCCAAAAACATAACACTGATATTTTAGCCCTGCGCGATCGCTTTACCACCGAACTTCCCCGGTATATTAGCACTCGGAATTGGGTACAAGTGGATACCTTTGTGCATGGGCCATTGGGTTCATTGTTGCAAGAAATGAATTATATTACTAAAAATTTGTTGCCCGATGCCCAACCGAAAGCCCGTCAATTGTCCAGAGAAGTGTTTGAACATTTAGTAACGGTTTCCAAAGCCGCAGAAGCCCGTGATCCAATTCAAGCGGCATCAGGATATCAAGAAGCTCTCAAAGACTTAGATTCATTCTTGAGTTTAGTCCCTAAAGCTTAGTCAATTTGTAGTTGCGCCGTTGTTGCGCCGTTGTTGCGCCGTTGTTGCGCTTCAGCGCACTCTTATTTCCCAGGGCTAAAGCCCAACAACTTATAAGAGGGGCTAAAGCCCAACAACGGGCAAGAGGGGCTAAAGCCCAACAACGTTTTTTAAGATTTTTTATGAATTCTATTGTGATTATGGGTTGCGGTGTAGTTGGGGCTACCATTGCCTATGAACTCTCCCAAAATCCTGATTTAAAGATTACTGTTATTGATCAAAATCCTCCGGCTCTAGGCTCAACGGGGGCGGCTTTGGGGGTTTTGATGGGAATTATTAGTCAAAAAACGAAGGGGAGGGCGTGGCGACTGCGAGAGTTTAGTATGCAGCGTTATGAAACCTTAATTCCTGAATTAGAAGGGATTACGGGTAAAATTATTCCTTTTAATCGCCAAGGTATTTTATTATTATCCTATGGGGAAGATGAATTGGAAAAATGGCAAAATTTAATTGATTTACGTCGAAGTCAAGGATTAGAATTGCAATGGTTAGATCCGGATCAAGTTCAGGTTAAATATCCCCAGATTAATCCTGAAAAAGTATTAGGTGCGGTCTATTCTCCCCAGGATCGACAAGTTGACCCAACGGCTTTAACTTTGGCGTTAGTCGAGGCAGCTAAAAGTCGGGGGGTAAAATTTCAATTCGGTGTTAAGGTGGAATCTTTAGAAACCATAAAAACAGCAAATAATCAGCAGGTTTGTCAACAGATAAAAACTAGTATAGGAGAGTTAAATAGTGATTGGGTTATGCTGGCGACGGGGTTAGGGACAACGCCGTTAATTTCCACAATTCCTAGGGAAAATGAGCCAGAAAAATTAATTAATATTCGTCCAGTTTTAGGACAGGCTTTGCAAGTTCGTTGTCTTCAACCCCTAGGAAATTTAGGATTTGAACCTGTAATTACGGGGAATGATATTCATATTGTACCATTAGGAAATGCGGAATATTGGATTGGGGCAACGGTGGAATTTCCCGAACACGGAGACGAGATTTTAGCGAATTCTGAACTACTAGATTTAGTCTTAAAAGGGGCGATCGCAATATGTCCAGCCTTGGAAAACGCCACAATTATTAAGCAATGGTCGGGGTTACGTCCCCGTCCTGACGGTATTCCAGCCCCTGTGATTGGGAATTTACCCGGGTTTGAGAATATTCTATTGGCTACTGGACATTATCGCAATGGTGTGTTATTAGCACCAGCAACGGCCGATCAAATTCGGGGGATGATCGGGGCTGGGGGTTGAAAAAAGCTGTGATCTGAAATAAATCAGCCCTTAGCAGGGTGACACAATTTCCATAAATCCTTCAAATTCCCCTAAGTACAAATACTGGATCTTGTTTTTTTAAAAAAAGCTGTAGCTTACATTACAAAATTTTAAGATTTTTTACCTATGTCATCTATTTTGAATGAAAGGAGCTATATAATAGAGGGGTAAGCACAAAAGATTATCTAAAAAAGTCCATGCTAAACACAAATTTACGCAAAAACTCCATTAAACTCTCCGATGTCCACCGGGCCAATATCCAAAAAAGACTAGAACACCGTTTGGAAGTCGCTAGAGCGAATGGAGACGAGAATTTGGTTCGTGTTCTTGAAGCCGAAATGCGCCAGTTCTAAGAATTGTCCCTTCCTTGATCAGATATTTGTATTCAGCTAGGCAGTGGTAAAACCCATTTGCGTTAACCTTAGTCCTAGAAGAATTTATGATTAAAAATTACCAAAGCCTGGTTATCTAAAATTACCAGGCTTTTTGGTGTTTATTATGGGAATAGGTAATGGGTAATGGGTAATGGGTAATGGGTAATGTAAAGAGTTTACCTCCCTCCCCTGCTCCCCCTGCCTCCCCTGCTCCCCCTGCTCCCCCTGTTCCCTATTCCCTGTTCCCTATTCCCTATTAACCAATTTTAGATTGAACAAATTCCTCTAAACGTTTGATGCCTTGTTCAATTGTAATTAAATCCGTTGCGTAGGATAAACGAATATGATCATCATTGCCGAAGGCGTGACCGGGTACGGCGGCTAAGTGTTTTTCTTCTAGTAATAAATTACAGAAGTCAACGGAATTTAAACCCGTTTTTTCAATATCAATGTACATATAAAATGCCCCATCGGGTTTGAGACAACTAATTCCCTGAATGGCATTTAATAATTTGAACATAACTTCTCGCCGATTTGCAAAAGCTAAACGCATTTCTTCTACACAGTCGAGGGAGTTTTCTAAAGCTGCGATCGCCCCATATTGAGCAAAAGTACAAATATTAGAGGTACTATGACTTTGGACTCGGGTGGTGGCTTTAATAATATCTATATCCCCGGCTAAATATCCCAAACGCCAACCCGTCATGGCAAAGGATTTAGCAAAACCACTACTAATTAAAGTACATTTATAGCTTTCAGGATGGGCGGCGGCAATACTTAAATGTTGAGCATCATCATAAATAATTTTAGAATAAATTTCATCGGAAACTACTAAAATACCCGCTTCCACAACTACCTCAGCTAAGGCGCGAATTTCCGCCGGGGTATAGACCATTCCGGTCGGGTTAGAAGGAGAATTTAAAACAAAAAGTTTGGTCTTGGGTGTAATACTTTGGCGTAACATTTCCGGGGTAATTTTATAACCGGTTTCCGCACCCGTTGGCACAATAACCGGAATCCCTTCGACCAGTTTTACCATTTCAGGATAACTTAACCAATAGGGAGAGGGAATAATCACTTCATCGCCAGGATCAATCACCGCTACCATCAAATTGTAGAGGGAATGTTTCCCCCCATTCGTAACAATAATATTGTCACTTTTATAGTCTAAACCTGTTTCTTGACTTAAGGTTTGAGCAATTAAGGAGCGTAACAGAGGTTCCCCTGCTGCTGGGCCATAGCGAGTTTTACCTTCATCCAGGGCTTTTTTCGCCGCAGCAACAATATGTTTCGGGGTATCGAAGTCCGGTTCGCCTACGCTAAAATTTAAGACATCCATCCCCTCAGCTTTCATTGCTGTTGCCTTCGCTGAGATCGCCAGCGTTACAGACGGCGGAACTTTTTCTACTCGCGCTGCTAGCTTCATATTTTAATAATCTCTGATTTTCTGTTTCAATCTTTAGATCTTAGGAGGGGGATTGCATCGTGGCAACCCATTTGTTACAGGATGGTAACATTATATTATGATTACCACGGTTTTTCTACCACAAATCTTAATCTGTTGAGGTTAAGCGGTGATTATTTAGGATTAAATATTAAGAAAAATTCAATATATTATTAATCAGAAACCCGGTTTCTAGTGTAATCTTTACTTCCTAACACAAATTTTGTTGAAGAAACCCGGGTTTCGGCTCTCCTGTACTTATGGTTATAAGTAAGGCTTATAGAAAAAGACAAGCTAGTAGCTTTTCACGCATCATCTCAAAATTTTTGAAGCCATAGCTTTGACGAAGAATTAATTTGATCCGGTTGTTTAATCCCTCCATAATTCCACTGGTTGTTCGATTAATAAAATAATGGCAAATATCGGGAAGATGGTGTTTAAGAGTTTGGGCAGTTTTTCCAAAAAGAATGAGAGCCGAATTGAGCCATTTCGTTAATCTTCTCATTCCCATAAGAACCGTTGTACTGCTTTCATAAATATCTCGGAGTTCCTCTTTTAATTCATAAGCGATGCTCAAACAGGGGGAGGTCTTTAACAACAGTTTCAGATCACTTCTCTCTTCGGGGGTTAAATCGACATAATTTTTGAGCAGTAAACACCGATTTTTTAAGTTTCTTTTTCCTTTCTGACGGCTGAATTCATCTAATCTTAATTTTTCCGGCTCTCCCCAGCTTTTTTTTCTGCCAGCGATTCTTTTTACACTATTTATTGAGGAGAGCCCTTAACAGCTTATGAAATACTATAAAGAAGGCAGATCGCGACTCGCGGGTAAAAGGGAGTGGAAGTTTTTGATTTGTTGCAGGATGTTTTGAGAAGACATAATTACCTCTGAGTTAAAGCATTTTATGGAGTAGCGGGTACAGGAAGTGGCGCGGGTTGATTCCAAGGTACTAAGCTATCTAAAAACTCATCAATTGTATTGCCTATAGCTTTCAAAGTATCATCACTGAAGATCGATTTTACAGCAGTTTTTAAGGCATCAAACTTATCTTTCAAACTACTTCCAGCTTTAACATTAGTATTGAATTTGCTTAACAGTCCATCAAGGTATTGGTGTAAGTCTGACTTTTGATATTCATCAGACCATGCTTTTTTCAGATAGTTAGCAGCTTCTGGCAAACTCTTGAGCAATTCTTTGAAGCCATCTTTTGCACCATCAATAACAGTAGCTAAAGCAATGCCCGTATAGCCGATGTTTGATACAGCATTGACATAAGGTGCTGCTTTTGTTTCATCAGCATAAGTTTTGGCAGAAGAGAGGATGGTATCGAGTAAAGTACCTATGCCCTTGACATACTCTTTATCTTTAATATAATTGATACCTTTGCTGATTTTTTGCGGTGCTTCTGACAGAACTTGTAAAGTATCGGTAGCAAAATTTTTGACACCCGTTGAAAGATTACTTTTTTCAATCAACTTTCCTAAATCACCTTGCCAAATTTTTGCTAAGTCTCCTATGCCGGTGAGCCATCCTGTGACACCCCCTTGACCGATGAACTTATTGACAACAACACTTGCACTACTGTTGATATTACCCAAGGTACTAAATAGTTTGTAGGCAAATGATGCAGAGTCTTCTTTGCCATCACAATTACAGTCTGGGCCCGTTCCTTCTGTGAGGTTTTTGCCAGTTGATAAAACTGCTCCTAAAATACTACTAATACCATTGAACGTATCGCCACTTTGAATCGTGCGGATGCCATTAAGAATAGCGATTGGTGTTTTTTCAAGTTCTTTAATAACTTTGAAAATCATGTCGCCACCTGGCAGGCTCTTAATCGCGTCACCTAAGCCTGTAGTTGCAGCACCAGCTAAACCACCGAGAATTTGTAATGCACCTAAAATCTTATCGCCTGACATGATAGATTTTGCACCATTATAGGCTCCAGTAGCTAAATTCTTGAGAGCATCAATACCATTTTTAATGTTTTGGAGGGTTGATTTTGCAATTGATGTGCCAAGTACACAGACACAGTTAACTGCTTTATTGATGATATTTCCTAAAGCACCACTAACAAAGCTGGCTGCTGTCATTACACCACTAAAGATAGCTCCCATCCAATCACCATTGATGGCAGCCATCACTGTATTAATCACGCCTTTAACTAGATTTAAACCTAAAGCTACCATTGGCGCGAATGGGACAACAATCAAACTGATAATACTTAGCACATTCATCCCAATATTAAGAATCATCTGCCAAAATGCTTTTTTGCGCTGTTCGCGTTCTTTCTTACGGTAGTCTAGTATTTCTTCAAGAATGTTTTTTGCTTCTTGGGCAAGCTCTTTAGAAATACTTACTGCTTGATTGGCATAAGCTACTTTAGCTATAGATTCAATAGCTAACGGGGTCAGAATTTTCTTTTCTTCATCAAGCAATTTTGATTCATCAATTTCTTCTAAAAACTGCTTACTAGCAAATTGGATGTCATCTTGAGAATCTTGTAGAAGTTGAAAATCTGCTTCCTCTTCTTGGGTAATCTGATCGAGTTGATCTCTGTATAGATTACCTTGGATGATTAATGCCTCTAACGCTGATGTCAAGTTTTCTTTGCTGACTTCCTGAACTTTCCCTTGCAATGCTAAGTTAATATCACCCCGT
Organism: Candidatus Obscuribacterales bacterium; assembly: GCA_036703685.1. GTDB lineage: Bacteria > Cyanobacteriota > Cyanobacteriia > Cyanobacteriales > Microcoleaceae > Planktothrix. Next base: position 6,559 of record DATNRE010000107.1, on the reverse strand, counting down.
GCTTCTGCTAACAAAGCCTTCACATTATCAGGTAAATCCGGTTGCTGAGTTTCCAAATCTTTTAGCGAAGTAAGTAACCCCGCCAATTGAGTTTGTAACTGCATGGGAGCTTCCGTTGGATCTAGCGTTGCTAACCCCAAATCGCCGCGAACATTATTCAAAGATTGTCGCAAATCATCCTCAGCTTGCAGTTGCTTCAGTTGCTCAATCTTGGCAGTAGTTTCTAGTCGCTTCCGTTCCAAATCTAAGCGATCGCGCTCCATCCGTTCCTGCACCACTTTCTGAATTTCTGCCTGATGACTTTGGGCAATTTCCTGTTCTAATTGTGCTTGTGCCAAATTCAATTTTTCCAGGGTTACTAACTGGATAAAAGTTTGCTCCGTTTGTTCACGAATGCGAGTAATCCCATCCAAACGGGCTTGGGCAATAGCTAATTCCTGCTCTTTATTCTCCCGTTCTTCCTGAGTTTCGGCAACCTTCGCATTCAAATCATTTAATAACTGTGCAGCAGTTTCTTGTTGCGATTGCAGTGTTTTCATCTGCGCTTCTGCGGTTCTTCTCGCCACACCAAAAGCATCCGCTTGAGCTTGGGCGCGACGTTGTAACTCGCGATTATTCAGCATTTCGACATAATAACTATTTGCCAACTTCTGATCGTCCCTGTTACCAACACCGCCCGCACAACCACCGCGATCGCTCGCCAAATCTTTATAATCCCGGTAATAAATCTCCGCCGCCGTCGCCATATCATTGCTCCGTGCGACATCCAATAAATGCTTGGCTTCTTGAAAGCCCGCCGCCGTTGCTGTCTGCAAACGTTTCAAAATCTCGAACTCTAAAGTATTGACTTCTTGCTGTTTTTCTGCGGCTTGTAAAGTGTAATTAGCATTCGATTGGGTAGCCTCCACCAAATCTTTCAAAATTGTTTGATGTTCTCTAGCAGCCCTCAAATGTTGATCATTTTGCGCTAACAAATCGGTTTTCAACTGTTGCAAAGATGCCGTAAGAGCCTGACTAGCCGCTTCTGCTTGTTCCGCCAATCGTTGTGCTTCCGCCAAAGCAGTACGGGCATTATCTAATTGTTGTTGCAAATTGCTGTAATCAGCATCCGGGTCATTAATATAAGCATCCAGCAATCGCTGTTCTGCTAAAATCACCTCATTTTGTGCCGTCAACATCGTGCGTTTTTGAGTCAACGCAGTTTGCTCTGCTGTGAGAACTGCCACTTTATTATTCAGCCATTTCAAGGATTGATTAATTTGAACTAAATTAGTATTCAAATTGTCCAATTCTTCCCCAGTTACACCTTGATTTTGCAAAGTAATAATCTGATTTTCAATTGCCTGACGTTGCCGTTCAAGGTTCGTAGTCAGCATTTTACTGCTTTCCAATTCGTCACTTAATGCCACAGTTTGACGTTCAACAGTACCTTCAGCATCAGCTAATTGTTGCTGTGTTTCAATGGCTTTTGTATTTAGTTCGCCGCGCCGTTGCAAAATATCTGCGATCGCAGCGCGATACTCCTCAGAATTAGTATCATATTCTGCCCATTGTTGTTGAACTTTGGTATTTTGAGCGGTGGCTTCAGCCTCGGCTTTTTCTAACTGTTTCTGAATCTCTGGAAGGAGGTTTTCTAAACTTGCAAGTTGAACTTGATCCCCTGGAATTGACTCTCGCGCTGCTTCTAATTCCGCAAAGAAATTACGCGCTTCTTTAACAGGAGGTTCAGCTTGATTTGCCGCATCGTTAGCAGTAACCCATTGATTTTTAAGCGGTTCAATTCGTTCGATTTCTTTCTGCCATTTCGCTGATTCAGCCAGGTGATTGTATGCTTGTTGACGCAGTTGGGGGAAGATTTGGGAATATTGTTGCCAAACAATCCAATGATGATCAACATGGACAATTTTTTCATCCCAACATTTTTTCCGGCGCAAGAATCGACGCTTACAAACCCGTCGCCATTCTGTCCAAGTAGGGCCATTTTTACGGCTTAAATTCCAATGAGCAGCGGCTTGTTGTTGATACCAAGCCGCTTGGGCTAAAAGTGCATGACCTTGGGCTTCATGGTTGGCTTTTGCAGCTTTAGCTTTATCAAATAATGCTTGATTAGGACTGCGACCTTCTAAAGCAACTGCATTTAATAAAATATCAGCAGAAGTGGCATTTAACTGTTGAGAAATTTGCTGATTAGAATTACTACCTTCAAATGTAACTGCTTTTAATAGGTCAATTGCTGTGCCATTATCGGGATATTTAGCAATGAAAGCTGCACGGCGAGTTTTCTCATCTCCTGGTGTTTGCAGATAGTCTTTCAATTCCTGAGATTCAACTCCATACCTCATCGCAATCGGAGCAATTTCTTCCCACAATTTAGCATCTTGCTCAATCCGCAACTTAATTCTTTCAATTGCATCCTCAGTAGAAGTAAAAGCAGTATCCAATTCATCAGCGAGATTTTCCACCACACCCAGAGTCGTAATCCCATTTTTTAAATCAGTATGAATGCGATTATAATTCCCATCCGGTTCTGCCAAATTATTATTAATATAGGCAATCAATTCATCAACCGAATTAGATAAATCCTGTTGCTGTGTAACTAATTCCTTAGTCTGTTGATTTCCTGCTAAGAATTGCTCTGTCCAATTCGTTACACCCAGACGCAAATCTTGATTAATTTGGTCTGCCAATAATACATGATCCAACACTGTCCAAGATTTAATCGCCGCATCTGCCGCATTTTCAGAATTTAATTGAGACTGCAAAGATTCCAAGCGTCCATCATTACTTTCAAGTTTTTCCCGAATTTCTAACTCTTGTTTTTGACGAATTGGCAATAAAGCATCGTTTGCCTTCCCTACCAATAAGGTTAATGTTTCAATATTTTGCTCAGTTTCCTGTTTTAAATCTTGCAATTGAATGGCAGCAGCTTGAGTTTGTTGAATTAAATGAGTTTGAGCTTCTTGAAGAACTGGATCAAGCGTTTCTTGCAGTTTTTCTGCATAGCTATTTTGCAATGCTTCGTTTTGGCTAATTTGAGTTTCTAAGGTTTCTAAGCGTTCTTGTAATTTCTCTAAGAAACGCTGAACTTGCGGTTCAACTTCGGTGGCAAAAAAGTCTACATCGGATTCAGAAGCTAACACCCCAAAACTAATCAACTGTTCTAAAGCTGTGTTTTGTAAAGCGGAAGTTTGCGTTAATTCATCCAACCAGGTTTGATTGTCATGAATCGCGCTTGTTAAGGATTGGGATTGTTGACGTTCTTGATCTTCAAAGGGTTTTAATCGCTCTTTAACCGTTGTAATTTGAGCATTTAAACTCTGGATTTTTGATTGAAGATGAGCAGGACTCACTAAATCTATTAACTGTTGTTTTGCATCATTAACTTGAGTATTTTGCCCAGTTAATTTTGCCTGCAATTCTTGAATTTTTTGTTGGGCTTGATATCGCTGTTGTGACACTTTATTTCGCTCATCGGCAAGAAATGAAGCCTGTTGTAAATTAGCCCGATAAGCCGCAGCTTCTCCTGCATGATAAGCCCATTCTCGCCCATTCCAATACCAGATTCTTTGGCGATGTTGTTCTGCTAAACTATAATAATACTGTTCAGCCGCAGCTAAGGGCGCATCCCGATCAATTGAGGTTTGCAGCAGTAATTGTTGATTACCAATTTGTAAATTAGTAAACTGAATATTTTGGGTTATTTCCGCAATCGTTTGTGCTAAGGTTTGTGCTTTTTGTAATTCCTGATTAGCCACTTCTAATTGGGTTTGTAAACTAGCTAATAAATTTCGATCCGGTTGACTAGCCGTGCGTGTTGTTAACAACTGATTGATCAAGTTTTCTTGCGCTTGATAGCTTTGTTGCCACTGTTGCCAATTTTCCGTATATTCCTGATCAATAATTCCCGCTTGATTCAGTAAATTTAACCGACTCTGTAAACGGTTTTCTTCATCCTTCATCACCCCTAGATATTGCTCAGTTAAGCCAATTTCTTTATACTTTTTCGTCAATGCTTGTTCTAAATCAGCTTTTTCCTGATTTAACGCTTCTAACTGATTGACTAAAGTATCACGTTCTTGAGCTAGGGTGGGTAATGTAATATTTAATTGGTCTAATAACCCTTGAATTTGAATAATTTCAGCGTGCTTAGAATTAACGCCAATAGTAATATCATTCAGTTGTAATTTAAGTTGCTGTAATTCGTGATTTTCATTGTTTAAAATAGCATCAATTTCCTGTTTCTGTTGAATGAGAGTATTTTTCTGTTCATTTAAAACTATGATCTGTTGTTGAGAATTTGTGATTTTAGGCTGCAATATTGTACTCAAATGTTGTGCTTGTACAGCCACTTGATCTCGTTGCATAGCATAATAATTTGCTGCTGCTTGATGAGCGTCTCGGTTCGCAACGGCTTGGGGATTATGAACCCAACCATATTGAGGTCGTCCTTTACGATTATAACCCGTAATGCCCCAAGTCGTAATCTGTCCACTCCAGTAATTCGCTGAATTTTGATGATATTGGTACTGTTGTTCTAGGGATGAAACTTGGGCATGAGCATGAGTAATTTGAGCCAGATAATTGTTAATTAGATTCTGCTGTTGCTGAATTTCGCTATTTTTAGAAACAATCTGATCTTGCAATGCAGTTGACTGAGATTGAGTTGTGACAATAGTATTTTCTTGATCAGCAATTGTGTCTAATAAATTTTGCCGATTTTGTTCTAATATCCCTAACTCGTTTTGTTGAGTTGCCAAGGTGTCTGAAGTTAGGGTAATGGCTGCTTGAGTATTAATAATTTCTTGTTCTTTAGTGGCGATTGCTTCTTCTTTAGCCGGAATTTGCTGATTTTCTAAATCAGCTTTTGCTAACCCTAAATTGACATATTCATCCCTTAAATGTGCTAAATCAGTTTCATTTTTTTCCACATCAGTTTGAGTTGATGATAAACGTTCGGGTAAATCATCAAACCCCTGTAGAAAATTAGCACCACTGCTTTCTAAAACCTTGAGATTAGCAATTTTATTTTTTAATGATTCCGGCGCATTGGGTTGTTCTAATTCTTTAATTAATGCAGCAATTTCTAAACGTTCTGGTGAATCTGCAATGGCTAAAGCTAATTGATCTTTCTGAATTTTTGCCCAATTCAAATATTGATCTAACTTTTCTAAATAATTTGCCCAATCCTTTAACTGTTCAACTCCCGTTTCACTAGGAGATTGAATCAACACCTGATTTAATTCAACGATTGAAAACTCGAGATCAAACTTCTCAACTTCGATTTGTTCAATTTGTTTTTCAAGTGCTGATAACCGTTCTCGATAAGGTAACAAGAAACCCGAAAATTCTAAGAAGTCTTGTAAGTGATTATGCGCTTGATCATAAGCATTCAGCTTGATGGCAGCTTTCGCTTGTGTTTCTTGCCAACGTTGTTCTGTGGCGTCGGTTAATTGTTGTTGGGTTGGTAATTTTTCTGCAACTAATTCATCTAAATTAGCTTGAGTTTGTTCAATATATAAATCTAGGGTTTCTACTTTTTGTGCTTGAACGGGGGTGTGCATTGCCAATAAATCTTGTTCCGCTTGCAAACGCAGTTCATGAGCCGCAATTTCATATTCAATTCCCTGTTTTAAACTTGACCAATCCCCTAAACGTTCTTGAAGTTTTCTTAACTGTTCATTGAGTAATTTTTCTTCAGCATCCGCTTGTTGAGCTAAGTTGCTATAAGTTCGGCTTTCCTGTGCTGCAAGATTGGCTTGATGTTGGGCTTGTTGGTAGGGGGCAATATGTTCGGGATAATGTCTCCAACCCCAAACATCTTCCCGTTTACCTGATCCTTTACTTTTTGTACCAACGACTTCCCAACGATTAATTAAAGAGCGATGCCAATCTGCATTTCCTTGATTTTGAGCGCGACGTTTTTCCGCCTCCATTGCTAACTGGAAATATTGGTGAGCAACCGCTCCTTGGTGCTGAATTTGTGCTGTTAAAAACTCAACCAGCTTATTGGCATCATCAAGATTACCTACAAGGCCTGTAACCTGATCTTTTTGGGTATCAATAAATTGACCATAGGTATTTAGAAGATTAGCTTCGGTTGCAGCAGCGTTGCTCAGGTTATTTAAAGCATTAGCATTATGACTCGCAATACCCGCTTGCCATTGGAATTGTTGTTTTTGCTTCGCTAAATTCGGATCAACTCCCCATCCAAACACAGGTTGACTACGGTTACAGAACCCAGATTTGTGGCCAATGACTTGCCGGCGCACGGGATTAATACTATTCCCTAGGTGTGTAAATCTTTGAGCTTCTGCGGTTTGAATTTTGGAGGCGTTCAGAAAATTATCTGATACTGTATTTTGATCCGTTGCTGCTTGATAAATTAATTCAGAGTTTAGCCTTAAGTTGTCATCGGAATCAGCAAAGGGATTGATTAATTTCGCTTTAGCTTTTTCTAAAGACGCTTCAACATTAATAATCTCCTGTTGAATGCTTTCTAATAACTGCTTTGTTTCTGCTTCTAAGGCAGTTTTTTGTTCCCCTAATGTGGCTAAATTGG
>DATNRE010000106.1:0-5067 GCA_036703685.1 Candidatus Obscuribacterales bacterium | reverse complement strand
TAACTCTATCTTAATCGAGTTAAAAGCTGCGATCAAACGGATGTTTAAAATTTTTTAAGCCTTTTTTAAAAATCCCATGACTTTACTCGGATTATCACCCCTGTGTTCCCCTAATCCCATCAGCAACAGTCCCCTGGAGTTTCTGACTTTTAGTTCAGAATTGCTGATCATTTTGAGTCACTATGCTTTGGCTTTTTTACTAATTAATCATTTATTCACCCCCCCTCGGTTAAAACCTTCCCTTCTATCTAAGGTGGTCAAACCTTTAAATATCAATTGGGATCAGTTTAAACCCTTAATCAAAATTTGCGGGTTTTTAGGATTAGTTTTAATCGCCGATGGCACCCTACATCTAATCAATTTATTAATGTGGAAATATCCACTTAACCCAGCATTAAGAGGCAGTCAATTTATCGTGGCCTTAATCTTTTTCTTGGGAATGGGGGGATTAATTCAGATCATTAATTCTCACCGAGTTAAAAAACCCTTGATTGCATCCTTAACCCCCGATCAAACTGAGGATAAAATTTCTCCCTCCCATTCGACATTAGATAAACTGCGATCTAATTTTAATAATTTGTTTAAACTGGATGCCACCTTTCCGTTTAAACTAGATTCTCAACAACCCATTGAAGAAGTTTTAAAACTGACTAAATTCTCCATTGATAAAGCAGCCGACGCCATTTTATGGGTGGGAGAAGATGGAGAAATTTTATATGTTAATGACGCCGCCTGTCGTTCCCTGGGTTATGCACCCGAAGAATTATTGAGTTTAACCATTCATGATATTAACCCCGACTTTCCCGCCACCTCCTGGTCATTACATTGGAAGATTTTAAGGCGTTGCGGTTCTTTGAATATTGAAGCCCGTCATCGCACCAAACATAATCGGATTTTTCCCGTGGAAATTATGATTAATCATCTGAATTTTAATGGGAGAGAATATCAATGTGCCTTTGCCCGAGATATTAGCGATCGCAAACAAATTGAACGGACATTACGAGAACGCCAAGGAGAATATCGCTCCCTAGTGGCTAACATTCCGGGTGCAGTTTATCGAGGGGTTTTAGAAGAAGATCGGATGATGGTGTTTTTAAGTCAAGGAATTGAAGTAATTACCGGATATCCAGCGGCGGATTTTATTCAAAATCGAGTCCGCTCCTTTAATAGTATTATTCATCCCGACGATCTGGCGAAAGTTAAACGCAAAATTCGGGTCAGTTTTGAATCTCGACAACCCTATATTTTAGAATACCGTTTAATCAGAGTCGATGGAACAATTCGTTGGGTCTATGAAAAAGGACAGGTTATTTTTACCGAAGAAGATGCAATTTGTTGGTTAAATGGAGCCATTTTTGATATTACCGAAAAACGCCAAGCATCTGAAGCATTAAAAGCCAGTGAAGAACGGTTGAAATTGGCTTTGACGGGAACCGATCAGGGATTATGGGATTGGAATATAGTCACCGGAGAGGTGTATTTTAGTCCCCAATGGAGTTCAATGTTAGGGTATGAAACCAACACAATTCAGGGAAAAGCCCGCTCTTGGTTAAAGTTAGTTCATCCAGAAGATCGGGAGCAAGTCGTTGAAGTTCTCAAACAACATTTAGAGGGACAAACCCCCTTTTGTCAAATTGAACATCGGATGTTAAGCCGTTCTGGGGAATGGAAATGGATTCTGAATCAGGGTAAAGTCGTGGTACGGGATGAACAGCAACAGCCCCTAAGAATGACCGGAACGGTGAAAGATATTGGCGATCGCCGAAAAGCCGAAGAAGCCCTGCGTCAATCCGAAGCCCGAGAACGAGCCAAAGCCCAACAATTAGAACTAACATTAAGGGAATTAGGACAGGCTCAAGCCCAACTGATTCAAACCGAAAAATTATCCAGTTTAGGTCAATTAGTCGCCGGAATTGCCCATGAAATTAATAACCCGATTACCTTCATTTATGGTAACATTAACTATGCTAATCAATATATCGAAGACCTGTTACAATTAATCGCCCTTTATGAACAGCATTATCCCCAACCCCATGCCGAAATTAAACAGCATCAAGAAACCATTGAATTAGAGTTTATTCTCGGTGATTTGCCCAAAATTTTATCCTCAATGAAAGTCGGAGCCAACCGAATTAGAGAAATTGTGCTCTCACTCCGCAATTTTTCTCGATTAGATGAAGCCGACATGAAACCCGTTAATATTCATGATGGCTTAGAAAACACCCTATTGATTTTGCAACATCGACTGCGCCCCCAAGCCGCTAATCCTCGGGATAAACGCAATCCTCCCATTCAAATCATTAAAGAATATGGAAACCTACCCAAAACCGAATGTTATCCGGGTCAGTTAAATCAAGTGTTTATGAATCTCTTGAATAATGCCATTGACGCGGTATTAGAAGGAGAATCTAAGTTTTTGCATCCCATCCCCCACCCCAATTCCCCCGCACCCGGATGGCAAATTTCCGCTACCTCCCCCACCATTCGGATTCGGACAGAATTGAATGAAGCCAACCGAGTCGTAATCCGAATTACTGATAATGGAAATGGCATGACAGAACGGGTCAAACACCGTTTATTTGAACCCTTTTTTACCACCAAACCCGTCGGAAAAGGCACAGGTTTAGGATTAGCCATTAGTTATCAAATTATTGCCAAACATCATGGTAATCTTTTCTGTGCTTCTGAAGTCGGAAAAGGCACGGAATTCGTCATAGAATTGCCCTTAAAACAAGAGTTTAGACGCCATGCCAATCGTCTTTTAGAAGTCCATTCCTCCACCGCCTAACCCATTACCCATTCCCTATCCCTTAACATTAACCGGGAGCCAAACACTAAAAACCGAACCCTGATCCATCTCACTTTCCACCGTAATTACACCGCCGAGAATTTGACATAAACGCTGACTAATAGCCAGTCCTAACCCAGTACCGCCAAATCGTTTGGTTGTAGAAGCATCCGCTTGAATAAAGGGTTTAAAAATATGTTGTAATTGATCTTCTGTCATCCCAATTCCCGAATCTTTGACTCGGAATACTAAATATTGAGCAGAATTAGCAACCATGGCATACATAAATTCATCATCTTCTGGAATCGGAGGTTTTTCTTCAGTGCGTTCAGCAATTAAATAAATCGTTCCTTTTTCGGTAAATTTAGAAGCATTGCTCAGTAAATTTAACAGAATTTGTCGAACTTTTGGCATATCAGCATACATGGTTCCAATATTCGGTTTAGTCTTGACTTTCAAAACATTATTATTTTTTTCAGCTAAAGGAGTCGCCGTAGTAATCACATCTTCTATCAGTTTATCAACGGGGAAATTTTCTAAATATAGGGTGACATGACCCGCCTCAATTTTAGAAATATCTAAAATATCACTAATCATATCCCGCAGATGTTTTCCAGCAGTTTGAATCCGTTCTAAGTCCGGTAAAAAGTCCGTATACCCCAAATCTTCCGATTCATCATGGAGCATTTCACTATAGCCAATAATTGCATTTAAAGGAGTACGAAGTTCATGACTCATATTCGCTAAAAACACACTTTTAGAACGGTTAGCCGCCTCCGCCACAATTTTCGCTTTCTGTAATTCTTCCGTATATTCAGCCACCCGTTGAATCAGATGATTTAAAGATTGGGTGAGCACCCCAATTTCATCGGAACTGGTCACAGGAGCTTGCAGGGCAAAATCCGATTCTTCACTCACCTTTTCTGCCACCCTAATCATAATATCTAAGGGAGTCGCAATTATATGACCCGTAAAAATTGCAAATATTATCGCTAATCCACTGGATAAAACCACCGTGAAAATAATAATATTATTACCAATAGACTCGATTCTTTCATAATCGCTCAGAGCCGTTTCAGCCCGCTTTTTGAATCGATTTTCCAGTTGGGTTGTTTCGGCATAAACCGGATAGACTTGAATAATACCACTGGTTCGATTCAAGTTAATCAAAGATTTTTGAACCGATTGTAAACTTTGGGGACTCAGATTTGGTTTTTCCGTAGTTTGAATCAAGGTTTCAAACTGTTGTGAATAGTTAGTCAACCGTTCTTTATAGCGTTGAGTTAAGTCCTGTAAGGCTTGATAATCCTGTTGAATTTTAATATCCGTGGTTTCAGGAATATCTTGCAGTTGTTGCAATTGATTATTCATCACAAAAATATTTGAACGCAGGGCCGAAACTCCCCGTTCAATTTTTTCCATGTCCTTACCGTTGCTCAAAAACTGCACCAGATTATCCTGATGATGCTTTAACTGGAGCAGACTTTGGCTAAGTCCATCGAGAACGTTGGCTTTTTTTTGGTCAATGGCTAATTGAGTACGCAAAGGTCGCACCGCATAGGTCGATACCAAAAATGCTGAGGTTACACCCATCAGGACAACCCCAATGACCAACCCATAACCCCAGCCAATTTTTTGCCGAATGCTTAAACGATTAAACAAAGGCAGGACAATGGCAGGGGTGGTTTTACTTTTGGTTAAGTTATGTTTAGAGGAAATTAGAGACATCCGTGAGGTCGCTCTTAGCCGGGAAGTTTATACTATATTCTATGCCAGGTTACGAGGATATTCTTTCCTAATATTTTAGGCAATTATATTCTATTCAATTTCAGCGAAATCAGTAACACTTGTGACTATTTAGAAAATCCTTAACACTTTTTTGACATTCTGTCAATCGTAAGTATGACAGTTTTATATCTGGTACGCACCCCTTCAAAACCCCTAGTTTCCGCATTTAGACTCGGAATAAAGTGTGAGTATCGGGCTGTACGCTTTTTGTTTAGTGCTAAGAGTATCACATAGCTGTATCAGTTTCCCTCAAGTGCAAAAGTTTAAATTTCGAGTTTAATTAACCCATACATTTGTTGAAAGATCAGCCAAACCAAGGAAAATCGGGATATGTCATTGAACCATAATTATATTCAAGATCAAGTGAAAACCGTCGTTTTCATCGATTCTAGTGTCGAAAACTACGAAACATTATTGCCAGGGGTTGATCCCAATGCAGAAGTTATTATATTAGATCCGAATCAAGATGGAATTGATCAAATTAGTTCTAT
>DATNRE010000105.1:0-3286 GCA_036703685.1 Candidatus Obscuribacterales bacterium | reverse complement strand
AAGGAGATAAAAGGAATGGCGGATTTATAAAAAAAGTGCAATTACCAAAAGATAAAACCCTTGCTGCATTCCGCATTGAGGAAGAAGATTGGGAACGGTTTAAGTCCTTGTGTATGAAGGCAGGGGTAAGCGCAACTTATGCGATTACTGCTTTTGTGCGTCACAGCATCAAGAATGGGGAATTAGAACCTCAGATCTCCCTACAAAAGAACGACGAGATACTCAGAAAGAAGCGGGAGATGTTACTGATCCGGCTTTCCTTGTACTTGGATGAGATCGAACGAGTGAAAGTCGAAGCGACAAAGGAAATAGAGGAATTAAGGCGGGTCTTGTGACATCTCATGAATAAACCCCATAGATTAAAATCTATGGGGTTTGTTGGATCGGGTATCAGGACTTACTGGCAGAATCAATATTGATTTTAGGCAACAAACAAGTCACATCTCGCAGCCATTGATCAAAGATGGGTTGTTGCTCAGGGGTTGGAACTCCGTTGTGATTTAACCCAAGTTTTTCAACCGCCATCGTCATTGCTGTCATGGCATCTGCCATTAAAGGGAACCCTAATTGACATAGTTTCACCCCTGTAGGCTTGTGATACACATACCACCATTCATCCCACCACTTTTCAGTCTGCGGAAGTTGAGCGATCGCCCAATCTCCACAGACATAGCCTTCTACCAATACCCACTCAAGTGGACTTGGTGTTGAGGAAAACATTGTTCTCTCAAATCGGCAGGCAATATAAAATTTTTCTAGTTCCATCATCTTTGTTTCCTAACTCTTTGATTGTTCTTAGTATAGCTCTCTGTTGGGAAACGGTCAACGAGAGAGCTATATCGGATTAAATCTAAACCTCGTCCCATCCGTCAACGCCGGAGGACATCACATAGCTTGTCACCGTCGCCTCAAAGAAGTTAGCTTTGGTGTGTCCTTCTTTTTTGGTATCCGAGAAGCGTTCTAAATGGGTATAGGGACTTTTACTGTACTTTTTATCGGGATAAAGAGGCTCTAAACCGATAGACCGTAACCGAATATTCGCTAGATATTTAGTGTACTGCTCTGTGCTATGTTCAGTAATTCCTAATATACTGTTCCCAATAATATGATTAGTCCATTTACATTCATGTTCAACGGCGGTATTGAACATTTCATAAATCTGGTCAACGGAATGGGGGAACAATTGCATAGCTTCAGGAATCAATTTTTGAAATAACCGAACATGACTTAATTCGTCCAATATATTCAACAAAGTTCGTTAATCTTTGCCCGTTCTTTTTAGGAACCGCTAACAGTCACCTGCTAGATTAGACTATATCACCTTCCCATAGCAGGAATCACCTTTCTGTTATAGGAAGCCCCCCGTTTCGAGTCACTTGACCCTACGCTTTCGCTAGTCGTTGAACCTTTTAATAATATAAATTATTAAATTGGCTTAGGATTGTCTCAGTTGAGATGTCCCCTAAATTAGAGGGGTTTTCGATTCACGTTACCGTGAAAAGCCGCCACAAATTAACGGTTAATCATTTTGAAAATATCAGCAGATCCTGGCATCAATTGACGGGAAGCAAAATTATAGTAAGCGATAAAACCATTGTAGAAGTAAATCCCTTCTAACATATAATCCGCTAACAAAGCGACGAAATAATTCTCTGTTGTAGGATTGTCCATGAATTTCTGATAAATTCCTGCAATAAATTCACAGCGATCGCGTAAAACGTTATCGGTTTTCCAAAACTCATAAACCTCTACTCGTCTATCGGATGGGATTATGCTTTCAATCATATATTGGTATGACTGCGAATGTAACGCCTCCTGAGATGTTTGTTCTGCCATGCACAGGCTAATTTCTGGGGCTGTGACGCAACTTTTAAGGTGGGGAATATTACAGGTTTGAATGGAATCCAAAAACGTTAAATAGCTTAAAATTCCATCGTAAGCCTTGCGTTCATCAGGAGTTAAATTTGTGTAGTCGGTCACGTCTTGGGTTATATCCAGCCGCTCCGCGACCCAAAAATTTTCGCGCATTTGCTTGTATAACCCCACTGCCCAGGAATAGCGGACATCGTTTAATTGCATTAAGTTTGTGGTCTCCCCAAACCAAATCGTTCTGTGGGCAACATCGTCATTCCCGCTTGGGTTAAAAATCGGATTAGCGGACATTAATTGAGTCATTTTGTTGATTTCTTTGATGTGGACAAACAGCGCAGGGAGGGAGTTTTGTTTTCATTAGTCCTCCCCAGACGAGGAGGACTATACCTGTATTTTGCCTTTACTTACGAAGATTGACTGGCATTAAAAGGAATGTCATCTTAATTCCTCCTAATGGCGAGATAAGAATTGGTGCTTGAGTAGACTCTTGGATCTTCATTTGGATTTCAGTGCTTTCCATTTCTTCTAATCCTTCAATGATATAATTGCAATTAAACGCGACTACAATTGGCTCTTTAATTGTGTTTATCGTGGTAAAGGATTCTTCTTCATCCTGACGATCATCGTTTTCCTCGTCGTCGGATGTAACAGGCTCTTTGACTGATATCTGTGCGGGGATATACTCCTCCGCTTTGCCCACGTCGGCGGCTTCTACTGATAATTTAAGTTGCTGTGCTTCAATATCAAAGTCGCAGCAAACAATGTTATTCTTTTGTTTTGCAATGATTTCCATACGTTCCAAAGAACCAATAAATGTTCGTCGATCAATTGTTACTAAAGTTTCGTGAGATGTAGGGATCAGCCTTTCGTATTCTGGGAAAGCCCCATCTAATTTCCGGCACAGGACTTGCTGATCCTTATATGTGAAAATGATAATCCGGTCATCGAATCCCACCAAAACGGGAGTATTATCATCCCCTTTTTCTTTGAATTTCGTGATCATCTTCTTAACTTCCTTGAAGGCTCGACCAGGAATGATAATTTCTTGAACTTCCGATTCATCCCCTTCAAAATCCTCGTTCTCGACTTCAATCACCATCAACAAGTGTCCGTTTGTTGCAGCGAACTTGATTCCCTTGTCTGAGAATTTTAGATCAACCCCACATAAAACTTGTTTTGTCTCATCAGTAGCTACAGTGGAGATTGTTTTACTTCCTTGGAGGAGGTTCTCTACCGAAATCTCAAAGCTGTTATTAGCTTCGAGTAAGGGGATTTCGGGGTATTCTTCTGAGCTTAATCCTCGCAAATTGTATTTGCCACTGGAAATTATTTTAACGTCATTTGTCTCATTATCCACTTCAATTGTTAGCTCTCCGTTTGGGAGGTGCTTGATTGTCTCCGTGAATAGCTTGGC
>DATNRE010000104.1:0-4317 GCA_036703685.1 Candidatus Obscuribacterales bacterium | reverse complement strand
CTTTTTTTATGAACAACAAGAATTAAACCAAAAACCCGCCCCGGGGGTTGAATATTTGGGAAATCATAAGTGTACCCTCGATACTTTTATTGAGTCTGTACAGACGGTTTCTCCTCAACGGGGTTGGAATGTTGATCAAGTTGTCGATACGGTAATTCACTTTTGGATGAATAACGCCGACAGCATCCAATATTGGAAAACCCGCCTAGAAGACGCTGGACAACAAAATCTATTAGTCGCCAGAGTCGCCGATATCAAATTCCTGCGTAATACGTTTGAATCCTTACTGGAAAATTAACAACAAAAAGCGATGCTGCTAGTTAAATCTACGGTGGCATCGCTTTTTAATTATTTTAATTAATTTCCTGCTGTAGCATTATTTTTTAGATTTCATATAATTGATCTCTAGGGTAATAATTGCGGTAAAATTATTAAAATCTTAGGGTGAAGATGAACCTATGGCTATTCGTTTAACAAGTCGATGGATTACTTTAATATTAACCAGCAGTTTTTTGATTTTAATTGGGGGATGTAACCGCAATACAAGCCCGATAGAAACATCAGAAGCCGTAGCAGAAATTACCGCTCCCCAACCCCCTAAACCCAAACCTTATACAAAAGCCGCACAATTAATTGCCGTCGGGGATATTATGATGCACGGGACGCAAATTAAATCCGGTTATAACCCGACCACAAAAACCTATAATTATGATCATTTTTTCAAAGAAGTTAAAGGGATTTTATCCTCGGGAGATTGGGTGATTGGTAACTTAGAAACAACTTTAGCAGGGCCGGAAACCGGATATACAGGATATCCTTTATTTAATGCTCCAGATTCTTTAGCAGATGCGATTAAAAAAGCTGGATTTAATATTATTTCAACGACTAATAATCATTCCTTGGATCGAGGAGAAAAAGGCGTTTTAAAAACCCTGGAAAATGTTAAAAAACGCGGTTTGATTCCCGTGGGGACGGCGGCTTCTCCCGAAGCAGCCAACAAAATAGTTATCGTTGAAAAAAATAATATTTCTATGGCAATTTTAGGTTATAGTTATGGAACTAATGGTATCCCCATTCCCAAGGGTAAAAATTATTTAGTTTCATTAATAGACCCTAAAAAAATTACCCAAGATATCACTAAAGCCCGGGAATTAGGGGCAGATCTAGTGACTGTAATTTTACATTTTGGTGCAGAATATCAACGTCAACCAAATACGGCACAAAAAACCTTAGTTAAACAGTTAGTTAATGCGGGGGCTGATATTATTTTAGGCAGTCATCCCCATGTTGTGCAACCCTATCAAATTTTTGAACAAACAGGAGCATCAGGAAAACCCAAAAAAGCGATTGTCATTTATTCCATGGGGAATTTTATTTCTAATCAACGGGAAAAATATCGGGATTTGGGAGTTATTTTTAAAGTTAATATTGTTAAACATTTTCCCGATGAAACCATTGAAATTAAAGGGATTGAAGCCTTACCAACTTGGGTACATCGCTATCAGAAAAATGGGAAATATCAGTTTCGTGTTTTGCCCATAGAACAGATCTTAAAATCTCGCCAAGATCCCCTATTATCCCCAGGAGATTATCGACAGTTAGAAATAGACCTCAATAATATTAATCTTCATCTGAAGTCTTTAAAATAGAAGAACCTATGCTAAAATTATAATACTGCATCAGGATTTCTCCGGCTTCGTTTAAGTCTTTACCAAAGGTAAGAAGCCCATCTTCATGTCCAGCCATGACTAATATTTTTTGCTGACTTAAATTTTCTTCTGCAAATAATCTAAACATTTCTGCTGCCATGGCTGGGGTTCCATATTTAACTTGTTGACGGGTGGTGGGAATTTGATATAATAGATGTTGCCAAAGTTGGGGATGATGAACATGAATAATGGCATTAATCTGGGGTTGAATACTATAAATTGCAGCATGGGTTAGGGATTCCGAGGAGGCTTGAATTGGCCCGCAACAGGTGAGATGATTTTGTTCAATATTAAAATCTGTAACAACGGTATAATGTTCGGGTTCTAACTGAGGTAAATGTCCGGTTTGACTCCCAGAAATAATAAATTGTAGGGTATCTGAAATCCGAATGCTAATATTTCCAAATCCAATTCCATTATCATAAACTCCAATTAATCCTAATTGATGAATATAATTGCGCCACCTGATTAAAGATTGGATCAATTCAAGATCAACCTTCTCCCCTAAAACCCATTCACAGGAATATTTGATTACGCCCTCATCAATCATTCTGAACCTCTGAGTTTCCACCCATCACTGAACTTTATTATTGTATCGATCAACGCCCCAATTGGTCAGACTCAACTCAGCTTTTTTCAAAAAAACATTTAATTGTATTAGGACTTACGCACCAAACCGGGTTTATGAACGAGAAATCTTGATTTCATCCGCAAAATCACCGGCCAGAAACCCGGTTTCTTTGGTCTTGTGCGTAAGTCCTGTGTATAACAAAATTTTTAACTGGAGTGAGTTTTTACAAAATCTTTACAATTTTATGATAAAGTTTTATAAAAATACCTACCATTTTGGTCAGTTTGTATTCTAAAATGGAAATGATGGAATTCACAGTCGCTTTCTTCTACTTAATATAACCCCGAGTAGTCACTGGGCATTTCTCGATTAGCTGGATCAAGGGTTGGGTCAGGCACTAGAGTTCGTTGTCCCAGTCCCGGCAATCGGTAGCCGAATCGAAGAAATTTCCAAGAGTACACGACTCGATTATTTAACAATCAGGTGATCGCCGATAGCGAGGTCGAGTGTTGTGGTATAAACTTAACTAAGCTGTCGCTTAATTAGGATCATCCCATTATTTTTTAGGACAGGACAGAGGAACCCTATGGATGACGAAATTAACATCCTTAATGTGCGTATTCATAACATTACCATCATCGAGCTTCTGAAACGACTCGGTTCGGAAGGAGGTACTGTTGTGACGCCGAATGTGGATCACTTGATGAAGTTGCAAAAAGATCCGGAATTCTACGAGATTTATAAGGGTTCAACCTACCGAGTTTGTGATAGTAAAATCCTAATTTATGCCTCTAAATTTTTAGGACAGCCCATCAAAGAAAAAATTTCAGGGTCGGATTTATTTCCGGCATTCTACGATTATTATAAAGATAATGAAGAAATGACCATCTTTTTGATGGGAGCCGCCGAAGGAGTAGCTAAACGTGCTCAGGAAAAAATCAATGCCAAAGTAGGCCGAGAAATGATTATCGAGTCCTATTCTCCTCCCTTTGGATTTGATAAAGATGAGGTAGAATGTCAACGGATCGTAACTCGAATTAACGAGTCTGGAGCCACCGTATTAGCCATTGGTGTCGGCGCGCCCAAACAAGAAAAATGGATTGCCAAATACCGAAATCAACTCAAAAATGTTAAAGTTTTTCTGGCTATTGGTGCAACCATTGACTTTGAAGCCGGAGAAAAAAAACGTTCTCCTCAATGGATGAGCGATTGGGGAATTGAGTGGTTACACCGGCTATTTTCAGAACCGGGACGGATGTGGAAGCGGTATTTAATTGAGGATATTCCTTTTTTCTGGTTATTGCTCCTGCAAAAATTAAAACTATATAACCCTCCCTTTTCCACCCGACAAGAATTTGTGAATTGGGAATCTCCCCTCTTGGGACAACTGCTCAATAAAGCGGGTTTATTATCTACTGAACAAGTGGATAAAGTTTTAGAATTGCAACAGCAACACCCAGAAAAACGCTTTGGTGATTTTGTGGTTGAGTTGGGATGGTTGGAACGGGAAACAGTAGATTTTTTTGCTGAATTCCTGCCCGAATTAGCACTTTCTAAACATCGACATCCTTTAGGTCACTATCTTTATAAAGCTAAATTATTAGATGAAGCTCAAATAGACTCAATCTTAGAACAACAGAACCAATTGAAACTGCGATTTGGAGAAGTTGCGGTCATGAAGGGTTGGGTAAAACAGCAAACCCTTGATACGGTTTTGGATTACTTAACAGAAGAATTAAATGATGGTTCAACGGAAGAATTAAATGATACTTCAACAGAAGAATTAAATGATAGTTCTGCCGCCTGAAAATCAAAGTTTCTGTTTTGTCCTTTCGACTCGTCAAGATGATTGAATCTTTATCCGGGCGAGTCTTTTTTTTCAATTACCGATCACGGATTTAAGAGGATTTCACGGATTTCACAGATTTTAATTTGTCCCCCAATCAAGTTGAGGGCAGGCCCCCAATCAAGTCGAGGGCAGGGTTAATCTGCGTAATCCCCATTCCCCATTCCCCATTACCCATTCCCCATTACCCA
>DATNRE010000103.1:0-5606 GCA_036703685.1 Candidatus Obscuribacterales bacterium | reverse complement strand
TGTCCATTTTCTTCCTCTTTCAATCTTTTCTGTAGTTTCTCTACTTGCTTTTCATTTAAGTGATTTTTAGCAGGCATCTTTTTATTGATTTTTCTAAACTTAGTTTTTCATTATACCCTATTTAGATGCTTAACAGCTTATATTAAAGGTAAATTATTTGGCGTTCAACTTAAAAGTACGGAGATGGAAATAAATAACAGCAAATCTTCATTTTCTATACAAATTAAGGTAACTACAATTAATTTTTGGTTAGAGCAAGTTTTTCCAGTATTTCTAGTTGTTTATCATATTCCAAGTGAAACATTTTTCTGGTGTTATCCACTAGATCAATTTCCTGAAGGCACATTAGAATCAAAATTACAGTCTAAGAAAAAATCAAACTCTAAGAAAAAATCAAAGTCGAACCCCCAAAGAAGCATTCGAGTCGATATTTTAACTCCGTTTAGCCAAAATACAGAGATTCCTTCTGATCTTTTAAAAGCAATAAAGGATAAAGGTTTCCATGAGGAACTTAGTAAATTACAGAAAAAATACGAAGAATTATTAGAAGATAATACATTAGACTATAAAGAGCAACTAGAATACGAAAAATATGGTAGGGAGGAAGAATATTGGGCTGATATTATATTAGAGGACTGGAAAACAGAAAGACATAATTAGCAGTAAAAAAGCTCACACATTAATGTAGTACGAGATAAATTGTAAGGGAATTTATGTTAAATTAGCCTCCTCCCCAAATTGGAAAAGAGGCTAAAGGGTTAGACCTTAAGATTAACCACCCTAAATGGCAACCGCCACGATCGCATCCGACGCTTCAGGACTATCCTTTTCCGAAGGAGGAACAACTTGCCAGAACTTCGGTAAATACTCCGAACAGTTCGCCAGAATAGTTTTTGCCTTCTCGCTGACCGTGTGTTCCGCGTGTTGTGTGATTAACTCTTTTAACTGCTGTTCACCCATCGGCGTACTCACCCGTTGAATCTTGACAATTTCCGGGTTCACCATTTCGGGAAAATCCCCATCTTCATCAAGGAAATAGCCTAAACCTCCGGTTTGTCCGGCGCCCACATTCCGCCCCACCTTACCGAGCACCACAACCACACCCCCGGTCATATATTCGCAACAGTGGTCGCCAGCCCCCTCAATAACAGCCTTACCCAGGGAATTGCGCACCGCAAACCGTTCTCCGGCTTTTCCGTAGGCGTATAAGGTTCCCCCGGTGGCCCCATATAAACAGGTATTGCCGATAATTACATTCTCCGAGGGGTTATAGGTGACAGTCGCCGGGGGTTTAATCACAATCTCTCCCCCGTGCATCCCCTTCCCAACATAATCATTGGCCTCCCCCGTCAGGGTTAACTTCATTCCGGGTAAGTTGAAGGCTCCAAAACTCTGACCCGCCGCCCCGATAAAGTTGAGGTGAATTTGTCCGGTGAACCCATTATTGCCATAAATAGAGGCGATTTTCCCGGCAATGCGTGTCCCCACCGTCCGGTCAGTATTCACGATCCGCAGGGTTTTGGTAACCGCCCCCTGGTTTTGAATGGCGGTGGCAATTTCCGCATCTTCTAATAACACATCATCCAAGACCGGGCCGTTACTATGGATGGGTTCATGGTTTAACCAAGTGCGATCGCTCGTTACAGGCGCTTGGGTAAAGACCTCTAAATTCAAATGTTGGGTCTTAGCCACATTCACCCCTTCCCGACGTTTCAAAAGGTCAGACCGTCCCACTAAATCCACTAATTTGCGATAGCCCAACCGCGCTAGAATATGGCGGACTTCTTCGGCGACAAAATAGAAGAAGTTCACAACATGGCCCGGAGTTCCCGGGAACTTTTCTCGCAGGCGTTCCTGTTGGGATGTGACCCCCACGGGACAATTATTCGTATGGCAAATACGAGCCATAATACAGCCTTCGGCAATCATAGCAATGGTTCCAAAGCCGAATTCCTCGGCCCCCATTAAGGCTCCCATCACCACATCCCAGCCACTTTTGAAGCCCCCATCTACCCGTAACCGCACCCGATCGCGGAGTTTATTCCCCATTAACACCCGATGAACTTCCGTTAACCCCAATTCCCAAGGACTTCCGGCGTGTTTAATGGAAGTTAAGGGAGAGGCACCCGTCCCCCCGTCATGACCGGAGATTTGGATATAGTCGGCGTTGGCTTTAGCAACTCCGGCCGCAATAGTTCCAATTCCCACTTCTGCAACTAATTTCACCGAAACCGTGGCTTTAGGGTTGATTTGGTGCAGGTCAAAGATTAATTGAGCTAGATCTTCAATGGAATAAATATCATGGTGGGGAGGAGGAGAAATTAGGGTGACGCCGGGTTTAGACCGCCGCAACATGGCAATATATTCGCTAACTTTTTTGCCAGGAAGTTGTCCTCCTTCTCCGGGTTTGGCTCCTTGAGCCACTTTAATCTCGATGGACTGGGCATTCATCAGGTATTCGGGGGTGACGCCAAACCGTCCCGAGGCCACCTGTTTAATGGCTGAACTGGCACTATCCCCGTTTTGTAATCCTTTTAAATGGGGACGGCTGGCCGAAATCCCATTAGCATCGACATCGTTAAAAATCTGGTAGCGGGCGGGATCTTCCCCACCTTCCCCGGAGTTAGATTTTCCGCCCAAACGGTTCATGGCGATCGCTAAAACTTCATGGGCTTCGGGAGATAGGGCCCCCAGGGACATCCCCCCGGTACAGAAGCGTTTAACGATTTCCTCGACGGGTTCGACTGCTTCTAAGGGGATAGAATGGCGATCGCTGTTAAAGTCTAATAAATCCCGTAGGGCTGTGGCCGGGCGGTTTTCCACAAATTGACGATAGAGTTCGTAGAGGTCAAACCGTTGTTGTGCTTGTTGTTGTGCTTTAGCACCATCTTCAGGATGAGACGCGCCGTGGCTCGTCTCTACAACGGGGCCAGAACGAACGGCCTGATGCAATAACTTCGTCATTTCGGGGTTGTTTAAGTGATATTCTCCCCGCTTCATGGCATTGACAAACCCGAAGTTTTCTAACTTTTTCGCCTCCAGGGGAAATGCCTTAGCATGAAATTGATAAACCTCTTGGCTTAACTCAGCAATGCTTAAACCCCCAACCCGAGACACCGTACCCCGGAAACCCATTTCCAGTAAATCTTCCCCAATTCCAATGGCTTCAAAGATTTGTGCCCCACGATAGGAAGATAACAGAGAAATTCCCATCTTTGATAAAATCTTGAGTAACCCATCTTCTACGGCTTGGCGATAGTTTTTCTGGGCATCTTCCATGGTCATCGCGGGGATTTTGCCCTTCTCGATATTGTTCTGAATGAGGGGACTCGACCACCAATGGCGCACGGTTTCTAGGGCCATGTAGGGACAAATGGCCGAGGCTCCGTAACCAACTAAACAGGCAAAATGATGGGTACTCCAACATTGGGCCGTTTCCACCACCAGGGAGGCTTGTAACCGTTTACCAATTTTAATTAAATAGTGGTGAACTGCTCCCACGGCCAATAACGGCGGGATATAGGTCTGTTCGGCAGTTAATCCGCGATCAGACAGAATAATAATTTCCTTGCCCTGATCCACCGCTTGGGCGGCTTTTTCGCACAGTTGGGTAAGGGCGATCGCGCAACCATTCGGCCCTCCTTCCAAACTATAGAGGGTAGACAGGGTGATCCCCGGAAAATCCGACTGACGAACTGCCTCTAACTCCGCCTCATTCAACAGGGGAGAGTTAATTTTATACAGTCGGGCGTCTTCGGGTTTGAGATCTAACAAATTCCCCCGTTTCCCTAACTGCATGGAGAGGGACATGACAATCCGTTCTCGCAACGGATCAATCGGTGGGTTTGTTACCTGAGCAAACCGTTGTTTAAAATAGTTATATAACAACTGAGGTTTGTCCGAAAGCACCGCTAGGGGCGTATCATCCCCCATACAAAACGTCGCTTCCTTGGCCGTACTCGCCATATCGGAAATTTGGATATCCACATCCTCCGCCCCGTAACCAAAGGCGGTTTGCTGTTGCAGGAGGGTGTCCGATGCTAATTGTTTTTCACTAATAAAGGGTTTGGGTTCCCCCTCGGTGCGATACTGTTCTAACCAGGAGCGATAGGGGTGTTCATGGGCGACCCGTTGTTTGATCTGCCAATTTTTTAGGACTTCATGGGTACTCAAGTCCACCGCAATCATTTGTCCGGGCCCTAAACGGCCTTTTTCCTGAATTTGGTCGTCGGGAATATCCACCACTCCGGCTTCGGAGGAAACCATGATCACCCCATCTTTGGTGATACAGTAACGGGCGGGACGCAGGCCATTGCGATCCAAGCAAGCCCCAATTTGTTTTCCATCGCTGAAGACTAATAAAGCTGGGCCGTCCCAAGGTTCTTGGATGCCGCTATAATATTCGTAAAAATCCGTAATTTCCGGTAGATCTTTGAGGTTAGGCTGGTTTTGATAGGCTTCGGGCACCATAATCATTAGTGCTTCTAAGGGACAGCGCCCGGTTCTCACCAGCAATTCTAGGCAATTATCTAAATTAGCAGAGTCGCTATTAGTAGCGTCTACAAAGGGAATTAGGGTTTTTAAGCGATCGCCCCAAACCGGATGGGCTAAGACATTTTCCCGCGCCCGCATCCAGTTAATATTACCCAGCAGGGTGTTAATTTCCCCATTATGCCCCAACAGTCGCATCGGTTGAGCCAGGGGCCAGCGTGGCATGGTATTGGTACTGAAGCGCCGATGATAAACGGCGAAATTGCTCTTATAGTCGGGGTTAACTAAATCTAAATAAAATTCTCCCAGGATCGCCGATCGCACCATACCTTTATAGACAATAGTACGGCAGGAAAAAGAACAAATATAAATATCCTCACCCCAGACTAACCCATCCTGTTTTAAGGCTACCCCGGAAGATCGACGGGCTAAAAACAATTGTCGGTCAAGATCGTCCCCGGTATTTCCCTTAGCCGAATAAACCATAACCTGTTCGATGCGGGGTTGGTTTTCCCGCGCCTGTACTCCCAGGACGTCCGGTTTCACTGGGACTTCTCGCCAACCCACAACGACTAATTCTTCTTGTTTAAGGTCAGTTTCAATAATTTCACGGGCTTTAACCGCTAAATCAAGATCTTGGGGTAAAAACACCATCCCCACCCCATACTTGCATTCTGGCTCTTGTAAAATATCAATATTTCGTTGGGCAAACCAAGGAGCTAATAATTCCCAGGGAATAGCGGTCATGATCCCGGCTCCATCCCCGGAGTCCTGATCGGCGCTACAACCCCCCCGATGTTCTAAGCAGGTTAAGGCTGGTAGGGCTTTTTGTAGAATAGAATGGCTGGCACCCCCCGATGGGTTGGCAATAAATCCCACCCCGCAGGCGTCTCTTTCTTCCACTAACCACGGTTGACCCGGGTAGGGGTAGCCCATATTTCCTGCTATGCACTCTTGTTGATGGTTTGGTTGGGGGTTGTGATTAACTCTAGTGTTATCCATATCTTGATTCTATTGAGTGAGGATGCTTGAAGCGATTGAATTTTAACCAAAATTGACATCGGGTGCAAAAACCCTAGTCTGACTAGCATACACCCAATTGGGTCACGGTAGGG
>DATNRE010000102.1:0-26057 GCA_036703685.1 Candidatus Obscuribacterales bacterium | reverse complement strand
AGGAGAAATTTATCCCCAAATTTCCCAGAAATTATCCCAGGGATTACGGGAAAGTTTAAAAATATCAATTTTAGGAATAGCAAAATTAAGTTGTTTATTTAATCATAATTTAAGCATAGCTGAAGCAGAATTACTAGAGTTAAAATTTAGTAAAATAGAGTTAAAAAGTATTTTAGCAATTCTCAATGGTCTATCACAACTTTATCCATTGAAAACTAGAAATTTATCTTTAAGAGAACAATATTTTTTATTTCAAGGGTTAGGAATTTTATTTCCGGCTTTAATGGTGAGAGCAATAGCTGCTGGGTTTTCCTTAGACCATCTTTCTCCTTTAATTCATCGTTATCTCAACCCCCATGATCCCATCGCCTACCCTCAATTATTGTTAACGGGAAATGAATTAATGGAAGCGTTAAAATTACGTCCCAGTCCCAAAATTGGAGAACTTTTATTAGAAATTCAGTTAGGACAAATTGAAGGGAAAATCACCACAATTGAAGAAGCGATCGCCTTTGCTCAACAATTATTATAATTGATTTTAATTCCCAATCAGAATTATAGCGCTACGCGCAAGGGAACACCGTATCTGGGAACAGTAAGAAGTGAAAGGGTTTCAGGATTTAGAAATGTCCTAACTGTAATGCGTAGCGCTATAATATTGAATTAATCTGATCAAAAACAATCCTAAAATTAAACCCGCTCGGGCGGGTTGTATGGGTATTAGGGAGTAGAACTAGAAGTAACAGAAGCTGATGAAGAATTAGGATTAACCGATGGAATTGTAGCAGGTAATTAAGATTTTACAGAATCTTGAGCTTGTAGAATTAATTTCCGTGCAACGGTTTGAATCCCCGTATGTTGATAATAATTCGTGCTTTGATCAATAAATGCTGCCACAAAATCCAAATTATCATCCGCAATTTGAATAGAATTTCCTAAAGCGTTGAAAACGGATTCAGGTGTAATTCCGGTTTTAGTCACTAGATTATTAATCCAGTCTTGAACTGCATTAAATCCTTGGTTGATAAAACCCAATTTATCCGAAGGCGTACCCCCAGGAATAAAATTACTCAAGGATGAAAATACCGGATTTTGTGTTAAAATCTTAGTATCTGATTGAGCAATGATTTGATGAATTTTACTCAAGAAATTGGGGCCTAAAGGTAACAAACCATCTAAACAAACTAAAGCCCCCATCCGCATTAAAGCCGCATCTTGATAATTATTATTCAGGGCGTTAACAAATTCCTGGGGGTTGGGTTGGGGAATGCCATTTAACTTACAAAAAGCAATAATTTCCGCCGCAATTTTCAAAGCTAAATCAAAGCTTTGCAGAACTTCAGGTTTAGGCGTAATACTGCTTAAAATAGACAGAAAGCTGATTTTTTCTCCTATTTTATTGGCTAAAGCTGCTGTCCCGATAGCCACATCCGCCGTATCAATGGTTTGATAAATTTGAACCGCCGATTGATACCCATATTTGGGGTCATGATACAAGACCACAGCCCGATCTCGAATTTTTTGGATCACTTGGGTATCTGTTTCTCCAGTAATTGTTCGGATACTATTGTCAAATCCCACTAAATTTGTCCACTGTCCCGGCATTAAATAATCAATGGCATTCAATACTTTCACCGTAATATTATCGGTGGGAAGTTCATCAACCAACTGTACAATGGATTTATCCATAAATTCAGAGTTTCAATTTTTTATTTGATACCTATAATGTTACTCCATGTCGATAAAAAATCAGAAATTCTTTATCAAAATTTAAAATTAAGCGATCGCTCATTTTTATTAAAATAAAAAATAGGGTTCCAGATCCTGTACAATTATTATGTCTCACTCCTTGCCTTAGTTTCAACCCCATGCTTTGCGATTACCTAGTACAAATTCTCACCGCCCGTGTTTATGATGTTGCCCAAGAAACACCCTTAGAATCCGCTCCTAACCTCTCAAAACGCCTGAATAATAAACTCCTCTTGAAGCGAGAAGATATGCAATCGGTCTTTTCCTTCAAATTGCGGGGAGCTTATAACAAAATGGCGCATCTTACCCCGGATTTATTAAATAAAGGAGTGATAGCGGCATCCGCCGGAAATCATGCCCAAGGTGTGGCTTTAGGTGCATCTAAATTAGGCACAAAAGCCATTATTGTCATGCCCGTAACTACCCCTCAAGTTAAAGTTAATGCGGTGAAAGCAAGGGGAGGTGAAGTTATATTATATGGAGATACCTTTGATGAAGCCTACGCCTATGCCCGTCAACTCGAAACCGAAAAAGGATTAACCTTTATTCACCCCTTTGATGACCCCTATGTGATTGCTGGACAGGGTACAATTGGGATGGAAATTTTACGCCAATATCAACAACCGATTCATGCAATTTTTGTGGCTATTGGTGGGGGAGGATTAATCTCTGGAATTGCCGCTTATATTAAAAGATTACGGCCTGAAATTAAAATTATTGGCGTTGAACCCGTTGATGCGGATGCGATGTCACAATCTTTAAAAGCCGGACATCGAGTTAAATTATCACAGGTTGGATTATTTGCCGATGGGGTCGCGGTGCGAGAAGTGGGGGAAGAAACCTTCCGTTTATGTCAAGAATATGTGGATGAAATTATATTAGTTGATACGGATGATACCTGTGCCGCCATTAAAGATGTTTTTGAGGATACCCGTTCAATTTTAGAACCGGCGGGAGCCTTAGCTATAGCGGGAGCTAAAGCCTATGTAGAAAGAGAAAAAATTCAAGGAGAAACCTTAATTGCGATTGCTTGCGGGGCGAATATGAATTTTGACCGCCTACGATTTGTGGCAGAAAGGGCGGAATTTGGAGAACGCCGAGAGGCAATTTTTGCTGTTACTATTCCCGAAGAACCTGGTAGTTTGCGGAAGTTTTGTGAATGTATTGGGAAACGCAATTTAACTGAATTTAACTATCGTATTGCTGATGAAAAAGAAGCCCATATTTTTGTCGGAATGCAGATTAAAAATCGGGAAGATGCGGTACAAATTATCGAATATTTTGAGGAAAATGGATTTCAAACCATTGATTTAACGGATGATGAACTGACTAAATTACACCTGCGGCACATGGTCGGGGGACGGTCAGCTTTAGCCCATCATGAATTACTCTATCGCTTTGAATTTCCCGAACGTCCAGGGGCATTAATGAAGTTTGTTTGTTCCATGAGTCCTAACTGGAATATTAGTTTATTTCACTATCGGAATAATGGGTCAGATTATGGCAGAATTGTGGTGGGAATGCAAGTTCCTCCCGAAGAAATGGGAGAATGGCAAGCCTTTTTAGAAACCTTGGGTTATCGGTATTGGGATGAGAATAAAAACCCAGCTTATAAACTGTTTTTATCTTAAAAATTGACATCGTAGGGGCGGGTTCCGAATTAATCTTTGATACCCTGAAAAAAATTCTATAAACCCGCCCTATCTATCCGGTGTTCCCTGTTCCCTGTTCCCTGTTCCCTGTTCCCTGTTCCCTGTTCCCTAAATTAATTAAGGTTCAATAAAATGAGCCCAAACTGAACCATCTGGCCCCGCCACTTGATTCATATAACCATAGGAATAAATAATCCGCCGACCCTCGGTATTAGAATAACCCGTATAGGCATCTCCCCAAGGATCATTAACAATATATCCCTGACTATTATAGCCAATAACTGTTAGAATATGACCCGATGGAGTTGTATCTACACCAATCACAACCGGACGACGATTAATCAATTCATTTTTTAAATCTGACCAATATCGAGTGGTGCTAAAACTACTTTTAAATCCATAGGCGCGAATTAAAGCAGATAATACATTATGATCGGTTTGTGACCCACTTCCGGCATAATTAAAACACCATTGTAATAATTCATCTTCTAATTGTCCGCCCCATTTCGATCGCACACCGTAATAATACATGACCATAGCAATCGAAGTAACATTACAAGTAGACCAATAAAAACGGGGATTATCCCGTTGAGAAAAGTAGGGGACATTTAATTCAACTTGAGGTGGGATGGGGTTAAAAACTCGCCCTCCCCGCTTAAATCTGACATACTGAGGGAAGATATAACCTGTGTTGCCAAACTTAGGCAATTCTTCTAATAAAGAAACCTTAATATGGTTATTTTCTAAGCTATAACTTTTTACGCCATAAACTCGTCCTAGGGGTAAACTTGTGCGGTCAAATTCTTTGAGTTGACTAGAATCAACTGGCTGTTTTTTCAAGACAGTTTTTTCTAAAATAGTTAAAGTAATCGCATCAGGATCATAACCAATTTGTTGACCCTCTCGAATTAATTTAACGTGCTGCCAATAGACATAACCGACTGTGCCAAAATTAGGAATAGATTGGGCTAAAGTGACTCGAAAATGCCCCTTAATTGAAGCATAGCCCTTAATAGCAAAGGTTTGTCCTAATAATAATTGTTCAAATTGTCGAGGTTCTAAATTAGAAGAATCAACAGGTTGAGCTTTGATTTTTGTGGTTTCTGTCACTAACATTTGAGCATTAACATCGGTATCGGGAACTTCTTCTAGGTCAAACCGGAATACTTCCGATCCTTTTTTCAATCTTAAATGATTGGTATAAATATAACCAAAATTTCCCA
This sequence comes from Candidatus Obscuribacterales bacterium, assembly GCA_036703685.1. GTDB lineage: Bacteria > Cyanobacteriota > Cyanobacteriia > Cyanobacteriales > Microcoleaceae > Planktothrix. Next base: position 21,433 of record DATNRE010000102.1, on the reverse strand, counting down.
CCGGAGGAATGGCATTTTCTAATACGATTTTTAGATGACCGTCAACCAAACCATATTTTAAAACTTTGAAGGTTTGACCAGCTTTAATTGCTACTTTTTGCTGTTGATTTAAGGAAGATGAATCAAAGGGAACAATTTTAAATAAGGTATCTTCAAGGATCTCTAAACTCAAAGATTCTCCGACGGTCATGGCATTTTCACTGACCGTAATATTAATCACTTGACTAGCGGTAACATTCCCCTGTGAGTCAATCGCTTTTAATCTTAACCACCGATATCCCGCATCACTAAATCCTGAGTTAACTTGAGTTTCCCAGGTACTTTTTTGTTTGTCTAAATTAATATTAAAACTATAGCGATCTTCTGCAAATAAAGTAATTTCGGCGGTGGTATTGGGATCAAATGTTCCTTTTAATACTATGGGTGTATTGATTAAAACTTCTGTGGCTCCTTGATAGGTTAAGGTCTTATTTGCCGTTAAGGGAAGATTCCCCCGACTCAAGGTAATAAAATCGGGATATAAATATCCAGTATTGCCAAAATCAGGAAAATTTTCGGTTAAAGTTACTTTAATATGACCGGATTCTGATGTATAATTTTGGATACCATAAATCATTCCCGCCGGAAGGGTGATTTTTTCGGAGGAGTCCAGATAAGCTGAATCAATCGGACGTTTTTTTAAGGGTGTGGTATTAATAATCATGCAGGTAATTGCATTATTATCAAAGGGAATTTCTTGATTGTTTTCTAGGATTTTAACGTGATGGCGATAGAGATATCCAGATTGACCAAAACCGGGGAATTGTTGATTGAGAGTGACGCGAAAATGTTCGGCAACACAGGCATATCCAATAATATTATAAGCACTGCCTTGAGGTATTTCAATAAATTGATCCGATGCTAACTGAGATAAATCATCGGGTTTCATTTTGATCGGGGTGGTTTGTGTTACCCATAATAGTTGATTCCCCGGACTATGCTCGGGGAGTTGATTTTGATTAAACCATAATAGTTTTGATCCTTTTGTGACTACAATATGGGGTTGATAAACATAGACGAATTTTCCTAAATTGGGTAAGGGGTTATTCAGTTCGAGTTTAAGATGATCATTGACTAATTCTATGCTATCTACTACTAAATTATCCCCAATTTTAAAGGATTCTTTTTGTCGATCATTTAATTGGGAAGAATCAATGGGTTGAATTTTCAATAAGGTGTCTTGTTGCGGAATCACCCCATAGGCAGAGCGGGTATTCATGCCTTCTTGATTAACCATTAAATCAATCACAGAATCAGCTATAATATTATTATTATCATCTTTTCCCTGAAGTCTTAACCATCGTTTTCCAGCCGTATTAAATCCATTTTCCAAGCTCACAGACCAAATTCCGGCTTTGCTATTCAAATCAACGGTCAGAGGATATTTGTCTTCTGCCATAACCACAACGGTTTGACAGAGTTGGGGATCATAAATTCCCACTAAAACAATCGGTTGATCAATCAGAATATTGCTGGGGCCGAGATAAGTTACCATGATTAAAACTCTCTATGATCTAAAGGAATAAAAGACTAAAACTAGTAAGAAAACCGCCCCAGAATATTCTATGGGCGGCTACCTTAGAAATACAGATAATTTCAATTACAATTAACTGCCCACAAGCGCTAAAATATCTTGGGCGTGGGTTTCCGTTTTCACGGCTGCATCAACGTGGGAAATGACTCCTTGGCCATCGATCACATAAGTCACCCGTTTAGCATAGCCACCGCCTTCTACATCATAAGCTTTGGTGATCGCTCCGTCAGTATCGGCTAATAAAGGGAAGGGTAAACTATATTTCTCGGTAAATTTTTGGTGAGATGCTTCATTATCCATGCTCACCCCTAAAACCACAATATCTTTGCCTTGATATTCTGTATAGTTATCGCGGAAACTACAGGCTTGTTTAGTACAACCGGGGGTATCATCTTTAGGGTAGAAATACATGACAACGGTTTTGCCGGAAAAGTCGGACAAAGACACGGTATTACCCTGGGTGTCTTTGACTGTAAAGCTAGGGGCGGTTGTGCCAACAGATAAAGCCATTGTTATTTCATCCTCCTCAAGTGGACTAAATTTGATATTGATGGTCTTTTGTTATTTTAAGAGATTTTGGGAGAACTGAGTGGGTGATCCGGTAGATTCCCGGGAACATCAAACAGCCCTGTTTTGATTAAGGGTCTATTTGATCCTTAAAAATATCATCTAATTTCTGTCCCTTGGGTAACTCGATAAATACCCGATCTCCAGTTTGTAATCCTTTTAAGATTTGAATTTGATTGCCGATTTGGGAACCCACGGTAACGGGGTGAAATTGGGGTTGATTATTGTTATCGGGAAGTAAAACCCCCGCCTGACCTTTATTCGTCACAATGGCAACGGTGGGAACAACTAAAGCCTGTTTCAATTTTTCCCCAATAAACCGTAAATCCACATTCATTCCCGACTGAAGTTGATCTTTTCCGGTTTCGATCATAATTCGAGCTTGAAATAAGGTGACATCCCTTTCTTTTACCGCTTCAGGGGCGATAATATTCACTCGACCTTTAAATACTTGATCGGGATAGGAGTCAGCAATAATTTCCACGGGTTGATTAGGTTGAATTTGAGCAATATCGGCTTCGGGAATTTTGGCTAAAACTTCTAAATCTTTGGCTAAGGCCACAATAGAAGTTGAAGTGGCAGAAGTGGCATCGGAAGCCGAAGTTGCCGGAGTGACAAAGGAGCCTTCCACGGCATAACGTTGGGTAATAATGCCTGAAAACGGAGCGCGAACTTTAGTATCTTCGAGTTGAACTTGATAGAATTTAATCTGTGCTTCGGCTTCGGAAACCTCCGCCTTTGCCGAGGTAATTTCTTCCGCCCGAGTGCCATTTTTTAACTGATTTAATTTACTTTCGGCTTCCGCAACTTCCGCTTCTGAACGAGCAATTTCTTCTGAACGTGTGCCATTTTTGAGTTGATTTAAAGCTTGACGTTCCTGTTCCACATTGGCTTGGCGTTGTTGAATTTGCGATCGCTGAACTTGTTGTAATTGTTCTAAGCGTTGTTCCGCTTCATTTTGTAAGGCTTCTAACCGTCGTTGATCGCGCAAATATTCATCTAATCGATCCTGAGAAATTGCCCCTTCGCCTTTTAAATCTTGATAGCGTTGTAACCGTTCCGTCGCTAATTGTAATTCAGCTTTATTGGCATCAATTCTCGCTCTGGCTTGAGCAATTTCATCATTTAAACTTCCTGATTTGGCATCTTTTAAGCGAGATTCAGACTCTTTTAACCTAGCTTGGCTTTGAGCTATTTCTTCGGGACGACTGCCCGATCGCAGTTGGGCTAAATTAGCTTTTACCTGATTTAAACGAGCTTGAGCTTGCTCAATTTCCTCCGGTCGGGTTCCGGTTTGCAGCTTGTCTAAATTAGCCTTCACCCGCTCCAAACGGGCTTGAGCTTGCAAAAGTTGGGCCTCAATTTCGCCACTTTCCATCCGGGCCACCATATCCCCCGCCTCCACTCGATCGCCCTGTTCCACATACAATTGTGCTAACCGCCCTTGGGTTTTAGGACTGAGGTTAACCCGGCGCACGGGTTGGACTACGCCACTGGCGGAGATTTTCACCGTTAAATCCTTAGCCTCCACCGGAACCGTGAGGGTGGCGATCGGGTCTAGCTTGCTTTGGCTACGACTGCGGGCTAAATAAAAGGTAGCGGGAATGGTCAATAGTCCCGTAACCAAAATCGCGATCATCCAGGGTTTCCATCGACGTCGGGGAACCTCCGAGAACTGAATGGGATGTTTGACTTCCCCATTGCGTTGTGTCGTTTCCTCTTTTGGGCCAGTTAACATAACAGATGCGGGTACGGGTTGCTCAAGAACAGAATCGGCCCTGAAGTTCAGAACCTGATTCTGTGAATATATTAATTCTAACTATTTCCGTTAATATTTCTTGGCGGTTAACCGTTAACCCCTAATCACTCTTGAAATAAAGGCGTACTCAAATACCGTTCACCGAAACTAGGTTGGATCAAAACAATCAGTTTACCTTGATTTTCGGGACGTTTACCCACTTGAATCGCTGCATATAGGGCCGCCCCGGTGGAAATTCCTGATAAAATCCCTTCTTCTCGGGCAATCCGACGGCCAAAAACCATGGCATCCTCATCCCGAACTTGAATCACTTCATCAATGATATCCACATTCAAAACCGGAGGCACGAACCCCGCCCCAATCCCTTGAATTTTATGGGGCCCCGGTTTACCCCCGGATAAAATCGGACTATTGGCGGGTTCGACGGCGATCGCTTGAAAATCCGGTTTACGTTGTTTCAGCACTTCCGCCACCCCGGTTAAGGTGCCTCCGGTTCCCACCCCGGAGATTAAAATATCTACAGAGCCATCAGTATCGGCCCAGATTTCCTCGGCTGTGGTTTTGCGGTGAATTTGGGGGTTAGCCGGATTCTGAAATTGTTGCAACATATAGGCATCGGGTAGGGTCTCCACAATTTCCTGCGCCCTTCTAATACAGCCACTCATCCCTTCAATTCCCGGGGTAAGTTCCAGTTCAGCCCCATAGGCCTTTAACATCGCCCGCCGTTCTGAACTCATGGTTTCGGGCATGGTTAAAATTAAACGATAGCCCCTAGCGGCGGCTACCATGGCCAAGGCAATTCCCGTATTACCCGATGTGGGTTCGACTAATACGGTCTTACCCGGGGTGATCAGTCCTTCTTTTTCGGCGACATTAATCATATTCACCCCAATCCGATCCTTGACCGAAGCCGAGGGGTTCATGCCTTCTAATTTGACCACAATTTGAGCCACACACCCTTCCGCCTTGGGAATGCGGTTGAGTTGGACGAGGGGAGTGTTACCGACTAATTCCGTAATGTTATGGGCGATACGCATAATTGACGAGAAGATAAAGAACAATGATACAAATAGTTGGAAAAACTCATTCCTAAGTCTTCAAATGTAGTACATAATATCCTTCTGTTTTCGGGCATCTCTTTGGTCACAAAGGTCTTGTAAGCTGTATTTTTGCAATACAGAATTTGCCATTTGCTCTGCTTCGCGCCAAAATTCCCAGATCACCGTATTTTCAACGGTATTGGGGCAAGAATTTTGGGTAGAGGCTTCGGGATCTGATCCCTCTAAGCAGTTGACCACATCAAACAGAGTAATTTTCCCGGGTTCCTTTCCCAGATAATAGCCACCCTTAGAACCCCGTTGACTGCGAACAATTCCACAGCGCCGCAGGGTTGCTAGTAATTGTTCCAGATAGCGATCGGGAATGTTATGCTGGGCTGAAATTTGCCGCACTTGTCTGGGTTCAGGGTTATCATAGTGAGTTGCCAACTCCATCAGGGCGAGAAGGGCATACTGACTTTTGCAAGAGAGTTCCACGCAGAAATCATTCAAAAATGTTTCACTATTTTAGTATACCCCGGTTCTCCCCTCGGAATTTGTTGGTTTGGCGACGTCATACCCAATAAAAAATAGGTTTATGAATTTTTCTAGGAAAACCCATTTGGGGTTTCGGCCTTTAGGAAAAATCCGCTTAAAAACGGCTTTGGTCTTTCCATTTATTTTGCAAATTACAGTCGCCGTAGGATTAGTGGGTTATTTTTCGTTTATAAATGGTAAACAAGCTGTTGAAAATTTAGCCCAACAGTTAATTGAAAGTGTTAGTGTTCGGATTGAAAATCATGTTTTAGAATATTTTAATAAATCCTTTCAAGTTCTCCGATTAACACAAGATAGCGTCGCAGCCGGAACATTAGATCTGAATGATTTTGAAGGGTTAAAACAGTATTTTTGGAATGTGGTAGCCGAGGGAGATTTAGAAAGTTATCTTTCCTACGGGAACGAACAGGGGGAATTTGTTGGCGTTGAACACTCAGAAAATAATCAAGTTCAATTGAAAATTCGTACCTGGGAAACTGAACCGATCCGTGAAGTTTACCTCTTAGATCAATGGGGAAATCGGGCGAAATTATTAAAACAAGCCGAATATGATCCCCGTAAACGTCCTTGGTATCAAATAGCAAAACAGGCTCAAAAACCAACCTGGAGTTCTATTTATCCTTTCTTTTCTCGTCAAAATACAGATACAGCATTCGGAATGTCGGCGGTTTGGCCGATATTTGATCGGGATAGAAATTTGCAAGGAGTTCTATGTATTAATATTACTTTATTAAGAATTACAGATTTTTTAAATAATCTCTATATTAGTCCTAATGGACAAAGTTTTATTATTGAACGTTCTGGCGATTTAGTTGTTAGTTCTAAGATTAAAGAACCTTTTAAAATTCAGGGAAAGGGAGAGGACGCAAAAATCGAACGTTTTCCTGCTAATCAAAGTGCAGATAGCACCATTCGCAATACTGCAAAAGCGTTTGAAAAACGGTTTGGTAGTTTTGTGGCAATTCAAAATAGTGAACAAGTCAAATTTCAACAAAATGGCGACTGGTATTATGCTCAAATTTTACCGATTCAAGACGGACGGGGAATTAATTGGTTAGTGGTGGTTGTGGTTCCTGAATCAGATTTTATGACGGAAATTAAACGCAATACTCAAATTACTATTGGGTTGTGTTTAATTGCTTTGGGATGGGCTACGGGAATAGGAATTTTAACCGCCCGTTGGATTACAAAACCAATTTTTCGACTGAATGAAGCCTCCCATAAACTAGCAGAAGGAGAACTAGACCAGCAAGTCAAAGTAGGAGAGATTAAAGAGTTAGAAATCTTAGCAAATTCTTTTAATGAAATGGCTAGACAATTGAAAGAGTCTTTTGATACCTTAGAAGAAAAAGTCAAGGAACGTACCGGACAATTGGCGAAAGCTAATCAAGAAATTGGGACTTTAAATACTCGACTCAAAGCTGAAAATTTACGCATGGGCGCAGAACTCAATATTTTACAAGAAATGCAGCAATTAATTCTTCCTAAACCCCAGGAATTAGCAGCAATTCAAGATTTAGATATTGTTGGATATATGGAACCTGCTGATGAAGTCGGGGGCGATTATTATGATGTTTTAACTACCCATGGAATCGTTACTATTGGCATTGGAGATGTCACAGGTCATGGACTAGAAAGCGGAATTTTAATGGTGATGATTCAAGCAGCAGTTAGAACATTAAAAGAAGTACAAGAACATGATCCTGTAAAATTCTTGAATACTTTAAACCGCATGATTTATTATAATATTCAACGAATGAATTCTGATAAAAATTTAACCTTAGCAATTTTAAATTATTCTGAAAATATATTGAGTATTAGTGGACAACATGAGGAAATCTTAATTGTACGTCAAGGAGGAAATATTGAACGAATTAGTACAATGGATTTAGGGTTACCCATCGGCTTAGATGAAGATATTGCTGAGTTTATTAGTCATACTGTAATTACCTTAAATTCTGGGGATGGAGTGGTTTTATATACCGATGGTATTACTGAAGCCCAAAATAGCCAGAAAAAATTCTATGAATTGGAAAAACTTTGTATTATTATTAGTAAAAATTGGCATCAGAAAGCAGAAGCAATTAAAAATGCTGTGATTGAGGATGTAAAATCATTTATGGGTGAACACAAGCAATTGGATGATATTACTTTATTAGTCATCAAAAAGAAATAACCGTTGTTGCGCCGTTGTTGCGCCGTTGTTGCGCCGTTGTTGCGCTTCAGCGCACTCTTAAGATAGTGCCGCATCACAACAACCTAAAATTTTCATTACACCGTTGTTGCGCTTCAGCGCACTCTTAAGATAGTGCCGCATCACAACAACGTAGTTTATAATAGAATGACCCAACCATTGTTGTGAAGCACTGAATTTTGGGGGCTAAAGCCTAACAACAATTTTACTATAGATAATCACAGAAGAAAAATGTACGAGTATCGTAAACTCAACCCTGAACAACGGCAAAAATTAATAGAAGAACGCTTACAAAAGGGATATCCACGCCATAGTCCCCCCCATTTAATTGAAAATCAACCTTTTTATCTGTTAACAGCCGCTTGTTATGAACATGAACATCGTTTACATACTGTCGCCCGTCGTCAACAACTTTTTCAGGAGTTATCAGAAGTATTAACTCAGGAAAAAGTTGAAATTATAGCTTGGGTGATTTTGCCCAATCATTATCATATTTTAACATCAACTATTGATTTTGAATGGTTGGGTAAACAGTTAAGATTAATTCACGGGAGAACAGCCCGTCAATGGAATTTAGAAGATCAAGTCAAAGGAAAGTTATGGTGTTGTTATAGCGATCGCGCTATTAGAAATAACCAACACTATTATCAAGTGATCAATTATATTCATTATAACCCGGTTAAACATGGTTTTACAGATTCTCCTTATCGGTGGGAAAATAATATTGTTCATAGATATTTAGAGGAAAAAGGGAGAGACTGGTTAAGAAATTGTTGGGTTGAATATCCTGTGCGAGATTATGGTCAAAAATGGGATATTTGTTAAATGTTGTTGTGCTTCAGCACTATCTTCGGAGTGCGCTAAAGCGCAACAACGGCACAACAACGCATGACAACGGATAATTTATATTACCCCCTGTAAACCAAGCCGATGTCCAATCAATTTCTCCATCCTTGGGTTAAACCATTGTTTAAAAAAATTTCCCTGAGAAATCTACTGATTTTTCCCTTTGTTTTCCAAATTTTTATCGCCGTAGGATTAGTCGGTTGGTTATCATTTGAAAATGGACAACGGGCGGTTAATGATTTAGCTAATCAACTCCAAAATGAGGTCAGCGATCGCATTAGTCAAAAGTTAGATCATTATTTAGCTTTGCCCATTCAGGTGAATGAAGTTAATGTTAATTTGCTCAATTTAGGAGTCTTAAATTTACAGGATTTAGACAGTATTCGGCGTCACTTTTGGAAACAGATGAAAGTCTATCCTTCCCTGGGCTATTTTAACTTAGGTACGGTGGATAATCTGTTTATTGGAGTGGGTCGAGAAGATGATGGAACCCTCTATTTAGAATTAATGAAACCCACGGATGATTTTTATTATAATCGTTATTTATTAAATGATCAAGGTAATTTGAAAACCCTAATTACTCGTGAAGAATATCTTTATAAAGAAGATAAATGGTATAGTGATGCTGTGGCGTCAGGAAAACCGATTTGGAGTAAAATTTATCAATGGGGCGATCGCCCGGAAGTGATTTCTATTGCTTCTAGTTCTCCTATTTATGATCAACAAAAAAACTTAGTCGGAGTGATCGGAATTGATCTAATTTTGACCCAAATTAGTAATTTTTTAAACCAATTAAAAGTTACACCTTCCAGTAGAATTTTTATTATGGAACGCAATGGTTTAATTGTAGCGAGTTCCAGTGAAGAAAAACCCTATTTAGAAGTTAATGGAGAAGCTCAACGGTTGAGTGCTTTTGAAAGTAGTGATTTGTTAATTCAAGGGTCAAGTCAATATCTATTAAAACGGTTTAGCAACCTGAGCCAAATCCAAAAGGAACAATCTTTAAATTTTAAATTGGATGGGGAAAATATTTTTGTTAGGGTGAATCCTTGGCAAGATCAATTTGGCTTAAATTGGTTAATTGTCGTTGCCATTCCTGAGTCTGATTTTATGGGAGAAATTAATGCTAATACTCATAAAACTATTGTATTATGTTTAGTGGCATTAGCGATCGCAACGGGGATGGGAATTTTAATTGCCCATTGGATTACCGAACCGATTTTGAGATTAAATCGAGCTTCTCAAAAAATCACAACTGGGGACTTAAATCAAGTCGTTAAAGTTAAACGAATTATTGAACTCAGAGAATTGGCTCATTCTTTTAATAAAATGGCGGATCAACTACAAGATTCCTTTGAAAACCTAGAACAAAAAGTCATAGAAAGAACAGCAGAATTAGCCTCTGCCCATGCTCAAATTTTGGTTTTAAATCAACGGTTAAAAGCGGACAACTATCGGATGAGTGGTGAACTAGACTTACTCAAAAGAATGCAGCAATTAATTCTACCCAAGGCTGAGGAATTAGCTTTAATTGAAGGATTAGAAATTGCGGTTTATATGGAGCCTGCCTATGAAGTAGGAGGAGATTATTATGATGTTTTATATATGAATGATGTGGTAACAATTGGGATTGGAGATGTCACCGGTCACGGATTAGAAAGTGGAATTTTAATGGTCATGACCCAGGCGGCAGTTCGAGTGCTCAAGGAAATTCAAGAACGTGACCCAGTAAAGTTTTTAAATATTTTGAACCGAGCAATTTATCGCAATGTTCAACGCATGAATTCTGATAAAAATTTAACTTTATCAATTTTAAATTATAAAAATGGGCATCTAAGTATTAGTGGTCAGCATGAGGAAATATTAGTAGTGCGTCATGGGGGAAAGGTTGAACGAATTAATACCGCAGATTTAGGTTTACCCATCGGTTTAGATGAGGATATTTCTGAATTTATTGGTCAAGTGATGATTGAGTTAAAAGTCGGAGATATTATTGTTCTTTATACGGATGGAATTACCGAAGCTAGAAATATGAAAAAATCCCTCTATGGTTTAGAAAGACTTTGTGAAGTGATTGGGAAAAGTTGGGATAATTCGGCAGAGAAAATTAAGCAGGATGTGATTGCAGATCTTCGACTATTTATGGGGGGACAAAAACAATTTGATGATATTACCCTCTTGATTTTAAAACAACGCTAGGGAAAGCGGATTTCCCTGACTTGCGATATGAACAGGACTTACGCAAAACAACCCTATCTAGTAGGGGCGAACGGCCGTTCGCCCCTACAGATGGTGTATGATTGGGTATTCTGCGTAAGTCCTAATGAATTTTGCCTCCTCGGGTCAAGGATTTGATTATTTTCTGATTTTAAGTTAGAAAAACATAGGTTTTATTTACTAAACTGTTGAAGTCTGCTATAATTTGAAAACTATAAAGCTCCGCGCTTTCGAGACGGAGGTTTTTATCATTGAAAATTCCTATAAAACAGCCAGAAGTATTACCTCTGTTGTGGTCTTGCTGTGTTCCTTTTTGATCCTAAATTTTGGATATCACTCAAATAGGATTACTGTATTATTGATCTAATGAGTTCAGCCAAAGGTTAAGTGATTATGATCCAAATTTTCGGAGAATTTTTACACCAATTTCCTCCCGATCATGATTCCCTAGAGTTGACCTTTACTCCCACATCCCGACCCATTAAACAGCGCTGGCGAAATAATCGATTATCAGCCCATTTTGTCGCCGATTATTTCTCCTCTTTTTTACCTTTGGATGGGGATAACCCGACTCGGGAAAAACGGATTCAAGCAGGGAAAGGAGCGGTGAGTTATGTAGCCAATGAGTTATTGGAAAATGCGATGAAATTCAATGATGAAAGTGTAAATTCTAAAATCAGATTTGGGATTCATTTTATTGAAAAAGAACAGACAGTTACCGCCGCTATTTTTGCTACAAATTCGATTAGTTTAGAAGCAGCAAAAAAGTTTCAGGATTTTATTCAAGAATTATTGCATCAAGATCCTAGTGAATTGTATTTTCATCAAGTTGAACGGAGTGTTGAAGATGACAGCGATGATGCTTCCGGTTTGGGTTTACTGACGATGATTAATGATTATCAAGCACAACTGGGTTGGAAATTTGAATCCATCTCCAATCAAGTGACTCTGGTTTTAGTCACCACAATGGCTCAAGTAACAGTGTAGAATCAGTGTATTTGCAGAATTAGATAGAGGTAAAAAATGGTAGTACAAGAAATTAAAGGTGAAGACCATATTGTTCAATATGATCCAGAATCCGTAACAATTTGTTTTCAAGGAGAACTAAGTTTAGGGGGGCCAGTTGAATATAAACCGATTAAAGACTTACTCGAAGAAGTAACCGCAACGGAACCAGCAATCATGACACTGAATTTAAGAAGTCTATCATTTCTTAATAGTTCTGGGATTAGTTTGTTGTCAAAATTTGTTATGGGATTACGGAAAAAACCGAATATTCAATTAATTATTTTAGGGTCTAAAGAAGTGGCTTGGCAAGATAAATCTTTACAGAATTTAAAGAAATTTCTACCCGCTTTGGAGTTAAAAGTTGAATAATTTTTATTATTTGCCATATTTGCCATATAACTTAATCACCTGTGATTAAGCTTAATAATGCAGCCAAACCAAACCCAATAATTATAATCCCTGAAATGCGGTTAATCCATTGTAAGCTATGAGTATTAACTTGATCCCGAAATAAACTGACCCCACTGACTAAAATTAACCACCAGAGTGCTGACCCTAGAAACACACCAAAAACTAGGGTAGCTGCGTCCCAATAATTGTTTTTATTCCCCACACCTAATCCGGCAAAAATAGCAATAAATGATAAAATAGTTATAGGGTTTGTAACCGTTAGAAAAAAGGTTGAAGCGTAGGCACTGATGATTTTTTCTGATGGATTTGCCGATTGTTGTGTGGGTTTTTCTAAGGCTATTTTTAATCCCAAATAACACAAAAACAATCCGCCCATCAGCTTTAATTCCATTTGTTGATTGACCAAAATATTAGAAATTATGGTTAATCCAAATCCAGCAATAAAGCCATATAAGGCATCAGCAGTAGCCGCCCCTAACCCCGTAAAAAATCCCACCAAATACCCTTGAGATAAAGAACGGCGAATACACAAAATCCCCACTGGCCCTACGGGGGCGGCAATGGAAAAACCAATGATTAAACCCTTAGCTAAAAAACTGATATTCATAATCAATTTAAACAAAAAAAACTTAGATAGCCCTAAAGGGCTTACTACTATGTATCTGATAGCCCTAAAGGGCTTACTCCGGTGTGTCTGTTTGTCTTATGATGATCAATAGATAGATTTAGGATAACTCAAAACGCAACCATGATCACCCAAAATACTTTAGTTTTAGCAACGGATTTAGATGGGACATTTTTAGGGGGTTCTCCCCAGGAACAACAGAAATTTTATAACTATTTGCAGTCAAAACGCGATCGCTTATTATTAATTTTTGTCACCGGTCGTAGTTTAGAATTTACCCTGCGTTTATATGAAGAAAAAAACCTGATCATTCCCCGACCGGATTATATTATTGGGGATGTGGGAACAACGGTTTATGAAGGAAAAACCTTAACACCCGTGGCCCAAGTTCAAAATTGGATTGCTAATCTTTGGGGAAATTCCAGCGAATTTGCTACCAAAATCTTAGCCGATGAACCCGGAGTAACCTTACAACCCCTATCCCCTGAATATCGAGTTTCCTATTATTATAAACCCGATCAAAATCAAGACCGAATCATTAAAAAAATTCAAGATGCGGGATTTGATTGTATTACCTCGGCGGATAAGTATTTAGATATTTTACCCAAAGGTGTTGCCAAAGGTTCAACTTTGCTCAAATTAATGACTTACTTAAAAATTGCTTCCCATCAAGTGATTACATCTGGGGATTCATTAAATGATTTATCCTTATTTGAAACCGGACTTAAAAGTATTGCGGTGGGAAACTCAGAATTAAAATTAGTCGAAAAAATCAAACCTTTAAAAAATGTTTATTACAGTAATTTACCGGGAGTTACTGGAATTTTTGACGGCATACAATATTATCATCCAACCTTCTAACAATATTCTACTATCATGTCTGACTCCTCTATATCTAATCCACCCTTAAAAATAGCCATTTTAGGTGCGGGAGCTTGGGGTTCCGCCTTAGCCCAATTAGCTGATTATAATGGTCATACCGTCTATTTGTGGTCACGGCGTTTAGGTAATTCCTTAGCCGAAAGTATTCAATCTATTGATGTCTTAGTCTCGGCGATTTCCATGAGAGGAGTTACCGCCACTATCGATCAACTTCACAGCCTAAAATTACCCGATCAAATTCCCATTGTTACCGCTACAAAAGGTTTAGATCCTGATAGCACTTGTACCCCTTCTCAACTTTGGGGTAGGGGATTTCCTGACCATCCCATTGTGGTTTTATCCGGGCCGAATTTATCCGCAGAAATTGCACAAGGTTTACCCGCCGCTACGGTGGTAGCGAGTGAAGATTTAGAGGCGGCAAAGATTGTACAACGGGTATTTGCGTCTAATCGATTTCGGGTTTATACCAGTTCCGATCCGATGGGAACCGAATTAGGAGGAACCTTAAAAAATGTAATTGCGATCGCCGCGGGGGTTTGTGATGGGTTACAGTTAGGAACTAATGCTAAATCCGCCTTATTAACTCGCGCCTTAACCGAAATTATTAGAATTGGAACCCATTTAGGAGGGAAAACCGAAACATTTTTTGGATTATCCGGTTTAGGGGATATGTTAACTACTTGTAATAGTGCTTTAAGCCGTAATTATCGAGTGGGTTATGGATTAGCCGCAGGTAAAACCTTAGAACAAGTATTAACAGAATTAGGGAGCACGGCCGAAGGAGTAAATACCACAAATGTTTTAATTGAAATTGCCCATCGAGAACGAATTCCTGTGCCAATTTCTTGGCAAGTTTATCAACTTTTAAACCATCAAATTACTCCTCAAAAAGCCGTAGAATCTTTAATGGAAAGGGATCTAAAACCGGAATTTTATCTTTAGAAGCTCACGGGAGAAACCCCTTGGGTGTTTGACCCGACACTTGACTCAAGAGTGGAGTCGAACCCGATATTTTGGGACTTCTATTTCCCTAACTCTCCAACACCGTTTGATGATTTAAAATTTTTCTGTCAATCTCTATCTATAGATAGAGGCATGACTAAAGGAACCTACCCTATATTAGTAAGCGTACTGGGTGCAATCCTTTATTCCCTCTGGTTAGTCTGGTGGAAACGGAGAGTCAGATCAATCGATTTATCGGTTGCGACTCTCTATTATTTTTTGGGGATTATTTTCCCTGCTCCTCCCTCGACAAATGGAAAATATCTGCAAACACTTCTCGCTCAGACAGAATTCGCGTAGGATTAGGCGAATCATACACCACTAATAAACCCTGTTGTCCTAAACTCTTAAACAGTGCTAATCCCTCCGCTTTATCCGTATCCAAAAGCACGGGAATATCAAACAAAATTTCCAATGAGTCAGAATTAAAATAAGTGATTGTATCATTAGATTGAGTTAAAGCCTTTTTCCAACGATAGACTCTCAGGGTTCCCGATAAATCCATTGTGGGCCCAGCTAAAATAATTAAATCTTCCCCCTGTAGACATAATTCTCGGATTCCTAAACCCTTCAATTGAAAAAAGTGCTTGCGATATAGTTTCCCCTTTTCTCCGATTTTTTTAAGGGTTAAAACTCCGGGTTGTTTTTCTTCGACTTCTAGTTCTAAAATAATCGCAAATCCCCGTAAAACTGGCCCCCGTAATCCTAGGAAAATTTTGTTTTTATCCACCGCTAATCCTTCGATATCCAATCCATTTTCCTTCGAGGGGAGAGGATTTGAGATCAATAAACCTAAATGTTCATCGGTTTTTAAAGCCTCGATTAGTTGATTGCCATTTTCAGTCGTTTGCAGAAGGGCGGCTCTGAATTCTTGACCATCGGATTTAGGAGCGGTAAAAGACTTTACTAACTCTCCAT
Organism: Candidatus Obscuribacterales bacterium; assembly: GCA_036703685.1. Lineage (GTDB taxonomy): Bacteria > Cyanobacteriota > Cyanobacteriia > Cyanobacteriales > Microcoleaceae > Planktothrix. The sequence goes on along the minus strand of DATNRE010000102.1, from coordinate 5,836 downwards.
TTTGCACTGGAATTCGAGCCAAAGTATAACGATTTAGTTCTACTTTAATTTGGCTTAAACGCTTTATATCTGAACTGGGATTTTTTCCTTTAGGTTTTTTGCGTTTGAGACTATGGGAACCGACTAACCAAAGATAGGAACCACAATAATCTAAGCCCTCAATATCGATTTCTTCGTCTTGATTCTTTAAAGGAATAAAATTTCCTAATTCAAAATGTTGATGCTGACCAAAAACCGAGGGTTCCACGGGAGAAAATCGCTCAATTCCTGTGCCTTCATCGGCCCCCAACCATAAATTCCCATCGGGTGTTAACGCCACCGCAGATAAATTATTTAATAACAGATCATGAGCCGCATCAAAACGTAACAGTAGACGACTGAGTAAAAAACCTTCTGACATGAGTTTATTCCTGAATTAATGATTAGATTAATTTCTAGTTTACTCAATTCAATCAATCTTGACTAGGGTTGAGCTTGAAAACTTCTATTAAAATATGAATAACTCATAAATAAATTATGTCTCATTCTTTTGATAGATGATTTATGGAATGCTTTTCTATATAATTAAAAGCACAGGTAAATTTATCCATAAAAAAATGTCTAATTTAATTGAGTTTTCTCTTTTTGCTCCTTATAACAAAGAAGCAGCCTTAATCGGAAATTTTTCTAACTGGAAAGATATTCCGATGCAAAAGGATGACAAGGGTTATTTTCGGACTCAAGTTGAGTTAGAAGATGAAATCTATCAATACAAATTTCGAGTCCGTTCAAAAAGTTGGTTTTTTGAACCTGACGAGTGGATAGAAGTTGTTGACCCCTACGCCACGGATATTGATGATGCGACTCAAAACGGCATTATTAGGATTAAGGATGGGGAAAAAATTATTGATACCTATGTTTGGAAAAATGATGACAAACCCTTACCGCCCGATCATAAATTAGTGATTTATGAAATGCACGTCGGGGATTTTTCCGGGGGAGAAGATGACATCTATTCCCGGGGGAAATATCAGCACGTTATGGAAAAGTTAGATTATTTGTCTGAATTAGGAATCAATGCGATTGAATTAATGCCCGTAAAAGAACATCCCGGGGATCATAGTTGGGGATATAATCCTCGTTATTTTTTCGCGTCCGAGTCTAGTTACGGCACAACGGAACAATTAAAAAACCTGATTGATGAATGTCATGGGCGAGGAATTCGAGTATTAATTGATGGGGTTTATAACCATTCCGAAGCCTCCTGTCCTTTAACTCAAATTGATCATGATTATTGGTATCACCATAGTCAGCAAGATACGGAATGTAACTGGGGGCCCGAATTTAATTATGAACAGTATGATGAACAATTAGGAACCTATCCGGCTCGCAAATTTATTGGGGATACGATCAGATTTTGGGTAAAAGAATATCATATTGATGGTATTCGTTATGATGCGGCTAAACAAATTGGCAACTATGATTTTATGAGTTGGGTGGTAAATGAAGCCAAACAGGAAGCGGGGGTAAAACCCTTTTATAATGTGGCTGAATATGTGCCGGAAAGCCCTAGTATTACCAATAGTGATGGGCCGATGGATGGCTGTTGGCATGATAGTTTTTATCATATTCTCACGGATCATTTATGTGGCGATACCTTTGATTTAGAACAACTCAAAGATATTTTAGATGGCAAACGTCAAGGGTTTATGGGGCCGAATAATATTGTGAATTATTTGGGTAATCATGATCATAATCGTTTGATTGTAGAGTTAGGAAATCGGGGGATTTTTGATGATGAAGTCTTTAAACGGGTGAAATTAGGGGCGGTGTTATTGATGACCGCCGTAGGTATTCCGATGATTTGGATGGGGGAAGAATTTGGAGAATATAAACCCAAAACCATTGAATCCGCCAAACTGGATTGGAAACTATTGAAAAATGACAGTAATCAGAGTTTATTTCAATACTACAAGGGCTTGATCTTTCTAAGAGAAACTAATCATGCTTTGTATAGTGGCAATATTGATTTTTTCCACGAAGATCCTGATAATCAAGTTTTAGCTTATACCCGATGGAATGATCAAGGATCAAGAATCGTAGTAGTTGTGAATTTCTCCGATAATTATTTTGCCGGATATCAAGTTTCTAACTTCCCAGCTAATGGGACTTGGCATGAGTGGACGAGTAATTATGATATTCAATCGGGAGATGATAATATTCTGCTCGATTTACCTGAATATGAAGCTAAGGTTTTTGTTTGGAAAGGATAGATAATCGAGCACTCCAGATCAAAACGTTAAGTTCTGCAACAGGATCTAGGATTTGATCGATAATTATGTAACTCTGAATACAGAAATAATTTTATTAATCAGGTTCAGACCCCTAGAACTTGATCATCAACGGTTGACAAGGGACAAAAAATTATGAAACTTCATCTCAAACAAGCCAATACAGAGATTCAACCCCAATGGCAACCTCTTGTGGGGTATATCTCGGAATTCGCTCCTTCTACCTGGGTACAGATGCGGGACAAACCCAATCCTTATAGCTATGATCAGGCGTTGCTCCTGTGTCAGGTGACTGAGGATGAGTGGGTGGCTTGGGTTCCTGACCACGGTGAGATGGTATTATGTCGCCATCAATTCTTTCGCTCTTAACCCTTGATCTGGGATACAGTACAAAAAAGAACGTTATCCCATACCAGCGTTATGACCGTTTTGGAATCTCCCGGTAAGTCTTTAATTCCATATTCTGAACGCACTTTAAAACGGGCGGAACGGGCAATCCGGTGTTCTCCCTTTCAACTGCTACTGTTCCAAACGATCCGGTTTAACAGTGTCAGTCTGACTGTAATTGCAGGGGAGTCTGGGGTCAGTTCTGCCTATACCCGTGTGGCCTTGACCGAACTGGCCGCAGAAAATACCCTATTATGGCTGATTCAGGTGGGGGTGCTGCGTCGAGAAGTTGATGGTCAGGGGATTACGGATAGTTTTCGCCTCACTCCCCTAGGGCGGCAATTAATCGACCAATGGGAAAGTCAAAATCAGGGCATACCCCAACCTTCTGTGTGCGATCGCTCTATCAATACCCTCAATCGTTGGTTGCGATTTGCCTTTTAAAAAAATAAAAACCGGGGTATGCTTTAAAACAGCACTCCACAGGCAGATAGAAGTCAATCCTATCTGACTGTGGGGTGTCCAAAAATTAAACCCTCTAAATTGATTAAAATTTAAGATTGATGGAGCAAATGGCAGGAAGAAAGCCCGTGATTAGTAATTTGATCTTCCTTAAAATTGCTGGGATAGTGAAAAATATCCATTAATCGAGGTTCATCCGTAGCAAACTGAATATCAACGGAAAAACTTTGCTCCAAGGTGTCAGGATCTAGTTTTAAATTGGCTTGAATTCTAACCTGACCCGGAATCCAATCCTTAGAACCCAGGGGAAGTAAATAACCGCCCATCCCCTCGAAGGGAAACATTAATTGAACACTACGCATATCAAAGCAAAAATCATTATGTTTAGCGGGAGAAAAAGTCAAATTAAAAAAGTCTCCATAGTTAATGATATGCTCCTCTAACTGTAGGGCAATTAATTCTTTTAATCGTGAAATGGTGAAGGCATCTTTACCTAACTTAACAATATAATCATTTTCGGTTAAGCTAAAAAACTCACGGTTCATAGTATGGATTCCTTGTGGCTATTGGTACTGGCTGCACCCTAATACCCTAATTCAAAAACTCAGTGGCAATCAATTCCTATTGTCTAATGGCAATAAAAATTAATCCCCGCTAAAACCGGGAAAACATGGAGGGTAATACCCATAATCCCTAAATCGATACAATGGGTTTAACACCAATTCAAATGACACTCATGAAACGAATTCTGGGACTAACAACGCTAATCAGTATGGTCTTGGTATCCTCAACATCAGCCCAACAACCTTTATATGTTGCCTATCCGCCGCCAGATCACAAAACCACCTCTGACCGTATTTTTTTGATTGGAACAGCAACACCCGATGGAGAAGTTTCGATTAATGGCCAAGTGGTTCCCCGAAGCCAAGCTGGTCACTTTGCACCCACATTTCCATTGCAGCTTGGGGAAAACAATTTTATTTTACGCTACAAAGATCAAAAAATCAAACTTAATATTACTCGAATTTCTACTGAAGCGATCCCGGGGAATAAGGTCAGCTTTTTAAAGGATTCATTAACTCCCTCTGAGAATCTGTCTATCCTCCCCGGGCAGTTAATTTGTTTTAGTGCGATCGCCCCAGAAAAAGCAACGGTTTCTGTTGAATTAGCCGGACAAATTCTATCTTTATCCCCCCAATACCAGAGCTTAGAATTACCCGATAACAAAGCGGTTTTAACTGGAACCAATCAACCGATAAAATCTAACACTGTAAAATATCAAGGATGTGGAAAAATTGCCGAGAATTTGCCATTTTCTGACCGCCAAAAATCCTTAGATTTAGGTCAACCTAACTATCAACTTACCCTGAATAATCAAACTGTGACCCAACAGCCAACGGGGCAAATTTCAGTTCTTTCTCCGACTCAATTTGAAGTGGCTGAAATTATCGTAGATGAAGGCGTAGCCCGCACTGGCCCTAGTAGCGATCATTCCCGTTTAACTCCTTTACCCAAGGGAACCCGTGCCACTATTATCGGACGACAAGGAGATTATTTACGTCTTGATTATGGGGGCTGGATTAAAGCTAATGAAACCCGAATCACCAGCGAGTCAGTCCCGCCAAATTCCTTAATTAGAAGTGCTAGTTCTCGTCAAGTTGGGGATTGGTTAGAGGTTTCTTTTCCTCTCCAAGTACCCGTTCCGATCACCGTTAAACAAGAAGATCAGAGTTTAACCTTAACCCTCCATAACACAACGGCAAAAACCGATACAATTCGATTTAATGATAGTCCTTTAATTTCCCGTATGGATTGGCAACCGATTTTATCTCCCCGAGGAGAATCACAAAATGCGGTGCAATATACATTTCATTTTAAAACCAAACAACAATGGGGTTATAAACTCCGTTATGAGGGCACGACTTTAGTTTTATCTCTGAAAAATCCCCCCCAACTCCAATCAAATTTACCCTTATCGGGGTTAAAAATTTTAATTGATCCCGGTCATGGTAGCGCCAATGATTTAGGGGCAAAAGGCCCAACCGGATATCCTGAAAAAGATGTCAATTTAGTGGTTTCTAAACTATTAGAAACCGAACTTATTAAACGGGGTGCATCGGTATTCATGACCCGCAACGGCGATGAAGATTTGTACCCTCAAGATCGGGTAAAAATGATTAACCAACAGGAACCGGATTTATCCCTTTCTATTCATTATAATGCCTTACCCGATCATGGAGATGCCATTAAAACAAAAGGGGTAAGTACCTTTTGGTATAACCCTCAAGCCCATGATTTAGCTGTCTTTTTACATAAATATTTGGTTAACAAACTTGACCGCCCTTCCTATGGCGTATTTTGGAATAATTTGGCATTGACTCGTCCTACGGTTGCCCCATCTTTATTATTAGAATTAGGATTTATGATTAATCCCGAAGAATTTGAATGGATTGTTAATCCCCAAGAACAACAAAAACTAGCAATAACCTTAGCCGATGGCATCGTAGAATGGGTTAGTAAAACTCAATAAGAGGGAACAGGGAACAGGGAATGGGGAATAGGTAATAGGTAATAGGTAATAGGTAATAGGTTGGTGCAAATAAACTTTACTCTATAGCAATTCGCGACGCGCGAGACGGAGGCTGTAACATTTTAATACTGATATGAAACAGCCAGAAGTATTATTTCTGTTCCCTGTTCCCTGTTCCCTGTTCCCT
>DATNRE010000101.1:0-3818 GCA_036703685.1 Candidatus Obscuribacterales bacterium | reverse complement strand
ATACAAAACAAATAACTCACAATAAGTTAAGGTTTTTACTGAAGCTGTGCGACGACTATCATAAAGTAAGGCAATTTCACCAAAAAAAGATCCCGCCGCCATCACGGTATAAACTTTTCCGGTTTTTTCAGAAAAGGCTTGCAATTGTCCGCGTTTGACAAAGTACATTTCCTGACCCATTTGGTCTTCTCGAATTACATAGTCATTCGGAGGGAGAATTCTGGGTTTTAATTTAATGACTAAATCTTCAATAAAACAGGGTTCCGCATCTTGGAAAATAGGAACTTTTTCTAATAATTCTTGATAGAGATAACAATAGATTTGGGTTTTAATAGAGTGAGGGAGTTCATCTAATAATTCAAAATCAATAGAAACATCCCGATTATATTCCCACATATATTGGTAATAATCTAAAACATTTTTTTGTAAAGAGCGGGGGATTTTTCTTTCCCCCATATAGGATTGAATTTGACCTAATTTATCTCGAAATCGGTTTTTACTGGCATCTAAATTAGCAATGATTGCTGCTACATTCCCAATGATAAAAGCATACAGTGATACCCCCAAAAACATGACTGTAAATGTAAAAATTAGTTCAACATTATTTTGAGGTGTAATATCACCATAACCTACCGTTGTTAGGGTTGTAATTGACCAATATAAGGAATGTAAATATTGTGTTATTGTATCTTCTAAATGTAAATCATTAACTTGCAGCCAAGATTCTCCTGATTGTCCCGTTGTATTTCCAATAAAAAACCACAAACAGGCTATCCAATGGTCAATTAGAAATACAATAATTAATAATTCAAACATTCGGATCACAGCCGAATTAAAATAAACATTATTATCCCATTTTCTAAATATTAAAAAACATTGTGGAAATCTTAGCAGTCTGGGAATTCTAGCTAAACCCATTAAAATTAGAGAAGTATTAGGAAAAAATAAATGGATCAAAATATCGATCGGTAAACTCGCTAATAGATTAGATTTAAAATCAGTATTGTAATAATACAAGCTGATTTTTTTTCTATCCTTAATAATTTCTCCTTCATCAATATAACTAACATTAAATCTCAAAAAAATATCTATAATTAATATTAAATCTGTTAGGGAATCTAAGGTAAACCAATATTCAGAAATTGTAGCATTAAAGGCTATACGAAAGGGAATAATAAAACAGTTATATAAAGTAATAAAAACTAGTAGGGATTCCCAGGCTGTTAAGGATTTTGATTCTGGATGTAAAGGTGGAATTTGAGACATAAAAGGTAATATCACAAACAAGGATTGAGTCTTTAATTAGATTGTATCGCTATTCTTATGCTAAAATTAGCACAGGATAAATATTACAGTTAATCGCCATTTAACTCATGATTCAAACAACGTTGACCCCGTTTTCACAAAAACTCGGTTTTCCCCTCACAAAACAACCGATTACAATATTACAAATTAATTTAGGAAAACGGTGTAATTTAGCGTGTCACCATTGTCATGTCGAAGCGGGGCCAAAACGTACCGAAGAACTAGACCTAGAAGTTAGTCTACAATTGATTGAATTAATTAATCACTTTCCCCAAATTCAAACCGTGGATTTAACCGGAGGGGCTCCAGAAATGAATTATGGATTTAAACCTTTAGTAGAAGCCGCCAGAAACCAGGGAAAACAAGTGATTGTTCGGTCTAACTTAACCCTTTATTTTGTCCCAGGTTATGAAGATATTCCCAAATATTGTGCAGATAATCAATTAAGAATTGTTGCATCTTTGCCCTGTTATTTGGAAAATAATGTGGATCAAATGCGGGGAAAAGGCGTCTATCAGGATTCCATTCAAGCCATTCAATGGTTAAACCGTTTAGGCTATGGTAAAACACCGGAATTAATCTTAGATTTTGTTTATAACCCCGCCTTACCAACGGCTCAAAAGTTTACCTTACCCCCGGAACAATCTCAACTTGACAAGGCGTATAAAGATTATTTAAAAAAATATTTTGATATTCATTTTAATCAGTTATTAACCATTACTAATTTACCCATCGGGCGCACAAAACATTATTTACAACAGAAAAAATTAGAATCTTCCTATTTGGAGTTTTTAGAATCTAATTATAACCCAGAAACCGTCTCTAATTTAATGTGTCGCAATCAATTATCAATTGATTATCAAGGCTATATTTATGATTGTGACTTTAACCAAATGGAAAATATTCCCGCCCGCGATATTTCGGGAAAAATATTAACAGTTAGTGATTTATTAGATGCTAATACTTTAGATTTAATTAACACCGTAAAAACAGCCCCCTATTGTTATGGCTGTACCGCCGGATGTGGTTCTAGTTGTGGGGGATCTTTAGTTTAAAATTATAGGTGATCTTCACAGAGGTCAAGCCAAATTTAACCACAAAGACACAAAGAAGTTGTCAAAACCAACCTGCTCATGGCTATTGTTTTAAATAATTGGGAGAATAAAATGGGCGTTCAAGACATATTAAAAAATCTCTTAGATTGGGTTGCTAATTTGGGCTTTTGGGGGCCAGTTGCATTTATTATTATCTACAATTTAGCCACAGTATTATTTGTTCCTGGTTCTCTATTAACCTTGGGCGCGGGTATTATTTTTGGGGTGGTTTGGGGTTCGATTTATGTTTCTATTGGGTCGGTGATTGGGGCAACTTTTGCTTTTTTAATTGGACGATATTTTGCCCGAGATTGGGTAACTAAAAAACTAGAAAATTATGCACAATTTAAAGCGATTGATCAAGCCGTAACTCAAGATGGATGGAAAATTGTGGGTTTAACTCGCCTTTCCCCAATTTTTCCGTTTAATTTACTCAATTATGCCTTTGGACTGACGAATGTTTCCTTAAAAGATTATTTCTTAGCCTCTTGGATTGGGATGTTACCCGGTACAATTTTATATGTTTATGTGGGATCTTTAATTGGAAGTTTAGCCCAGTTAGGGATAGCAGGGCGATCGCGTACCTCGGTAGAATGGTTATTCTATGGAATCGGGTTAATCGCCACGGTAATTGTTACAATTTATATCACTAAAATTTCCCAAAATGCTCTAAACCAAAAAATCAAATAGGTGGAAACCTCCACCTATTTTTAGTTAGATTAATTAGGCTTCTGGGGGCTTAGATTCCAGGTCAGCAGTAATGGTTTTTGCCGTTGTTTCCAGTTGAGACGCAATATCAGATTTAATCGAACGTTTATACAATTTTCCGGCATACTCCTCTAAAGTTTCCGTTAATTTATCAACCCAGGTATGCTCAACTAAAGCAATAATTGCCGAACTTCCTGGGGTTAAAGATTCAGAGAGTTCTTTAAGATCTTCTTGAGGAAATCCTAAATCCATAAAATGAGTAATTAAAGCTCCAACCCCCGCTCCACCTGCGGTTAAAGCAATGACTCCCAAAGCTCCAATCGGGTTAAACAGGGCAATTAACCCCGCCGTAATTCCACCAATAATTGCGCCTCCTTTCGCGTCCGTATCTCCGGTTTCACTAATAGCAACTTTGCCTTTTTCATTCTTAACCATCACCGCGGCATTGACAATGGAAATAATCCCTTGTGTTTGCAATTCCTTGAGTTCTTTTAAAACTTCTTTGGCTTTTTCTTGCTCAGGGTAAGCGACAACAACTAAAGTAGTTAAATCTTCTGAATAAGTCATGTTTTATTCCTCAAAATTTATGATTTTAACAAATCTGGTCAATTTAGGTCGCAATCCTAACCCCCCCCACTTTAGCACACCCCCAATCAATAAACTCAATTAAACCCGTGATAGATTGACAAAAGGGGTTGTAATCTTTCATTG
>DATNRE010000100.1:0-2517 GCA_036703685.1 Candidatus Obscuribacterales bacterium | reverse complement strand
CATCGGACGGAACAGGCGCGACTGCGGGAACGGGCGGAACAACTGCAACGGCAACTTTCGGAACAACAACAGTCTATTACCACCTTGGCTCAGGAGTTATCGGAAAAAACCCTAACCTTGCAAACCGCTACAACTCAAAGGGATGCAACTGCTCAACGGGTTATGAGTTTAACTCAACAGGTGACAGAAGTGGAAACGGAGTTACAGGTGCAACAGGAAACCCAAACCCGTCTATTACAGGAACAACGGGAACGTCAGCGCAAACTGGATAAGTCGGAGGCGCAACATCAGGCGCAGCAAGAAGCAACGGGCAGTTATGCGACTAAAATTATCGCTCAGTCGGGTATTTCGGGCATTTGTGGGTTGGTTTGTCAGTTGGGACAGGTGGAACCCCAATATCAGTTAGCGCTGGAAACCTCTGCTGGGGCGAGGTTGGGTAATATTGTGGTAGAGGATGATAGTGTGGCGGCGGCAGCAATTGAATTTTTGAAGCGTCAACAGGCGGGACGGGCGACATTTTTACCCTTAAATAAAATTAAGGGAAATCGTTCTAATTTACCCAATTTAGCCACGATGAGAAATGTGTCGGGGTTAATTGATTTAGCGGTGAATTTAATTGAATATGAACCCCGTTATCAAGATATTTTTGCTTATATTTTTGGCAATACTTTAGTATTTAATAATCTCTCTAATGCTCGAAAAGTATTAGGACAATATCGGATAGTGACCTTAGAAGGCGAATTATTAGAAACCACTGGAGCCATGACCGGGGGAAGTGTGGCTTCTCGGTCTAGCTTACATTTTGGCACGGATCAAGGGTCAGCAGAAGCCCGAAATATTGCGGCATTGAAGGAAAGATTAGAGGAAATTGAACGCATTTTAGAACGCTGTAACCGGAGTATTATAGAAGCGATTCAAACGGTGAAAGAGCGAGCATTAGAAATGAATGAAGCCAGACAAACGTTGCGAGATCATCAACAACAAGTTTCTCTATTAGAGTCAGAAATTAGAACCTTAAATAATCAACAGTCACAACTGCGATCGCAATTAGAAAAAAATACCCAAGAATTCAATACTGCCCAAATTCGCTTAAAGAATTTAGAGGCAGAAATTCCCAATTTAGAAACTAAATTACAACAGGATCGGGAACTCCTAGCCCAACTTGAAGACACCCATAGCCATAGTGAATGGCAACAACTCCAAGGGGTATTAAGAACCCAAGAAACCGAGCTCCAACAAAAAGAGAATGCCCTCAGAACCGTGCAACAACGGTTAACAGAAATTGAAAATCAACAAACCCGTTTACAAGAAAAAAATCAAGCCGGAAATCAGAAATTAGAGGCTACTCGTCAGGAACAAAAGTTTTTAACCCAAAAGCTAGAAATTGTCAAGAATCAGTTAACAGAAATTCACACAACCAGTCAACAAATTCGGGGGAATATATCCAAAGTAGAAGCCAAATTAGGAGAAGAAAAAAGACAACGGGATCAGGTAGAAACCCATTTAGGAGAATTGCGTTTAGCCAAACAACAATTAGACTGGCAAATTGAAAAATTACAAGAAACTCAAATAGGAAGACGGGAACAATTAACGATTAAATTAGAACAAATTGCCGCAATTAAAATTGAACTCCCCGAACCCTTACCCAATATACCGAATAACTTAGACTTAGCGGCTTTGCAACGGGATTTGCGATCGCTGCAAAAACGCATGGAAGCCTTAGAACCCGTAAATATGTTAGCCCTAGAAGAATTTGAACGCACCCAAACCCGCTTAGAAGAATTAACCCAAAAACTGACAACCTTAGAAGGAGAACGAACCGAATTATTACTCCGAATTGAGAACTTTACCACCCTCCGCCGTCGAGCCTTTCAAGAAGCCTTTGATGCCGTGAATGAAAACTTTCAAACCATTTTTGCTCAACTTTCTGAAGGAGATGGGTACTTAGAAATTGATAACCCAGAAGATCCTTTTACCAGTGGTTTAAACTTAATTGCCCATCCCAAAGGTAAACCCGTCCAACGGTTAACATCCATGTCCGGGGGGGAAAAATCCCTAACCGCTTTAAGCTTTATTTTCGCCCTGCAAAAATATCGTCCCTCACCCTTTTATGCCTTCGATGAAGTCGATATGTTTTTAGATGGTTCAAACGTGGAAAGATTGGCTAGAATGATTAAAAGTCAAACCGAACAAGCTCAATTTCTGGTTGTTAGTTTGCGTCGCCCCATGATGGAAGCTTCCCAACGCACCATCGGCGTCACCCAAGCTAGAGGCGCTTATACCCAAGTCCTCGGTATTAAACTTTAAAACCTAGGAGGGTTTTAGGATTAATTCAACGAACAATTAAGGTTAGTTAATTATGTCTGATGCGAAACCTCCATCCCTCAAGCGAGAAATTGGACTTTTAGGGGCGATTGGAATGGGGTTAGGTTCTATTATTGGAACCGGAGTTTTTGTGAGTATTGGAATTGCCGCCGGACTCGCCGGAACTTCGGTAATTTTAGCCCTCATGCTTGC
>DATNRE010000099.1:0-2641 GCA_036703685.1 Candidatus Obscuribacterales bacterium | reverse complement strand
TTCTCTGCTAATTTGTAATGGTTATAAAGACCAAGAATATATTGATACTGCCCTGTTAGCCCAACGACTGGGACAAACGGCAATTATTGTTTTAGAACAAATTGAAGAAGTAAATTTAGTGATCGCGGCGAGTCAACAATTAGGCATCCGTCCGATTGTGGGAGTCCGGGCTAAATTAAGTACAAAGGGGATGGGACGTTGGGGCGGTTCAACGGGCGATCGCGCTAAATTTGGCTTAACGATTCCTGAAATTATGGACGTGGTGGAAAAGCTAAAAAAAGCCGAAATGTTAGACAGTTTGCAATTGTTACATTTTCATATTGGCTCCCAAATTTCTTCGATTAGTGTGATTAAAGATGCCCTACAAGAAGCCAGTCAAATTTATGTAGAATTGGCAAAATTAGGGGCAAATATGAAGTATTTGGATGTGGGCGGCGGTTTAGGCGTTGATTATGATGGGTCTAAAACCAATTTCCACGCCTCTAAAAACTACAATATGCAGAATTATGCTAATGATGTTGTTGCCGAGGTTAAAGAAGCCTGTGAGGAGCGAAAATTACCGGTTCCGACGTTAATTAGTGAAAGTGGACGGGCGATCGCTTCCCATCAATCTGTTTTAGTATTTGATGTGTTGGGAAGTAGTGATATTCCCATGGATGAACCTCCAGTTATTACGGAAAAAGATCATCTAATTTTAAGGAATTTGGATGACACTTATCAATCTATTAATGAGGATAACTACCAAGAAGCCTATCACGATGCCACCCAATTTAAGGGGGAAGCAATTAGTTTATTTGGGTTTGGTTATTTGAGTTTAAGCGATCGCGCAAAAGCGGAAAAAATTCATTGGGCCTGTTGTCGAAAAATCCTAGAAATTGTCAGAAATTCCGATTATATTCCCGATGAATTAGAAGACCTAGAAAAGATTATGGCTTCGATTTATTATGTCAATCTTTCGGTCTTCAAATCCGCCCCCGATACTTGGGCAATTGATCAATTATTCCCGATAATGCCGATTCATCGATTAGATGAAGAACCCACAAAACGGGCAACTTTAGCGGATTTAACCTGTGATAGTGATGGCAAAATTGATCAGTTTATTGATTTACGAGATGTGAAATATGTTTTAGAATTACATTCTTTAGAACAGAGTTCGGATTTATCTCAAAATCCCAATGAAAAACAACCCTATTATTTAGGAATGTTCCTAGCGGGGGCGTATCAAGAAATTATGGGAAATCTGCATAATTTATTTGGGGATACGAATGTTGTTCATATTAAATTAACTCCCCAGGGATATCAAATTGCATCGGTAATTAAAGGGGATACTATGAATGAAGTATTGGGTTATGTTCAGTATGATACGGAGGATTTAATTGAAAGTATTCGTCGCCAAACCGAACAGGCGTTAGAACACCATCGCATTAGTTTAGAAGAAGCTCAACTGCTATTACAAAACTATGAACGTAGTTTGCGGCGTTATACCTACCTCCATTAACCCCGTAGTGACCTCTCCCCCAACCCCTCTCCTACGAGGAGAGGGGGGAATAAGTCCTCATCAGAAATCTATCGGAAATTTAACCCCATCTTACTCCCCCTTCCCTGGTAGGGAAGGGGGTTGGGGGGTTAGGTCTTAGGGTTGAACAGCCCTGCCCTAACCCCATTAAAAAGGGGAAATTAGGAGGGATAATTTAGGAATTTCAGATAACCTTTTTTCCCGCAAGACAAGTTATAATTATTCAATAAAACTATTACGAGAATAATAATTCGACTAAAAATCATCCTACTTTGCGTTTGTTCATATCTGCTAGAAATAGCTGTTGATATTTCAAGAATTTATCATGCCATTCTTTAAAACGGCGATCGCCATCACGGACTAACATTTGACGATATTCTTCGGAAGGGATATAACGCTTTTTAGTTGCCATAGTGCTGATCCATTAAATTATTTTTAGACTCTATTTATATGGTAAAATAGTAACATAATTTCGCCCAATTTATCTCAGTCTTGAGGTTCACCAACCGCACCCTTCAAGGGTGAGGATTGTCTAAATCAATTTAGGCAACGCAAGAGGTGAATACCGCATTGAGACACAGGTTGGTACGCACTTCCAGATACTTCCCTAGTCTGGACTCTCTGCAAGCCTAATTGGTTAGGTGCTGTTAGACAGGACATCTTATCTGTGTTGCGGGAAGGGACTTAAACGGGTTTTGCTGGTTTCCTGGGCTTATCGCCATTTAAAAACCAGTCCCCGTTAATGCAGGAATCGAGAATCGGGAATTAACGACTCCCTACTCACGACTCCCGCACTCATAAAGGGGCCTGTAAAGCCGTCCTATAAGGACGGGGTTTCTACCCATTTTTCTAATGATTTTTCGGCTTAGAAACCCAGAAACCCGGTTTCTGACTTTCTGGAGTTGATTAATATTCCGCAACCCAACTTTCAATTGCTTCTAATAAATTGTCCTGCGACACCACAAAGGAACGTTGCGGGGGTGGTAAGGGTAGGGCGTCGGGAGTTATCCAACCGAGGTGTAAGACGTCGGTGAGATAGTAGCAACAGTCGAGCACTTCGGGGGTGGGTGTGCCATCTGCGAGTAACAGAATGAACAGTTGGGCGGTTTGGAGTTGTTGTTTTAG
>DATNRE010000098.1:0-1859 GCA_036703685.1 Candidatus Obscuribacterales bacterium | reverse complement strand
TAGTTTTGGCACAGATAATGGAGGTAATCAACGTTCACGACCACAAAATACAGATAAATATTTTAAGCATTCTATTACTTGGTCTTTTGTTAGTTTCTCTTACTTTGGTGTTAGATTTTCTCCTCAATGATTTATTTTTGATGTTGGTGGGTCATCAGCTTTTCCTAGTGAAAGGATAATTAAGCCTTTAACTGCATTGCTGTGTAGTAATGTTGTTTTTATAATTATGAAAATCTTGAATCCTACACAAAATTTCCAGGTAGGTAATGTGGGAAGCGTACCTGTTATAAACACTTTAGATAATCCCTTTATCAATCGAGTTTCCGAACAAGCAATTGATATCTCCCACCAAGACTGGGACAACTTTGAAACCTCCTGGGACTTCCAAACCCATCCCTTATTAAGATATAAAACCCCCAAACTTTCAGAAGCCTTTAAAAACTGGCAAACCGATAGCCAAAACGCCTTTCAACAACTCAAACAACTCGAAGAAGAAAATAACAAATACTGGATAGAAGCCTATGGTTTACAAGACGAACTCACCCCAGAAGTTCCCGACGACCAAATCACCATCCGTCGCGCCGACCCCAACCGTGATATTTGTTCCCTGATTTCCTACGCCGTTGGTTGCCTCATGGGACGCTATTCCCTCGATAAACCCGGTTTAATCCACGCTGGACAACCCTTCGACCCCACCCAACATACTATTTTTGCCGCCGATAACGACGCTATTCTTCCCATCACCGACCAAGCTTATTTTGAAGATGATATTGTTAACCGCTTTATCGAATTTATCAGCATCGCCTACTCCCCCGAAACCCTCACCGAAAACCTAGATTTTATCGCCGATACCTTAACCCGAAAAAGTGGCGAAACCTCCCGTGATAGAATTCGCCGCTACTTCCTCACTGAATTCATTTCTAACCATATCCAAACCTATAAAAAACGCCCGATTTACTGGCTATTTACCAGTGGCAAAAATCGCGCCTTTAACGCCTTAGTGTACCTGCATCGTTACAGTCCAGATACCCTCGCCCGACTCCGCACCGACTATGTTTTACAACTACAAGTCAAACTCGATAGCGAAATTTCTCGCGCTCAAAAAGAATTCGAGAATGGGACGACAAGCGCCGCTAAAAAAGCAGCCACTAAACGCTTAAAACAACTTCAAACCCAACAGTTAGAACTCCGCGACTATCAAGCCCTATTACAAACCAAAGCCGATGCCCGAATTCAACTTGATTTAGATGATGGTGTTGCCTATAATTATACTCGATTTAAAGGTTTAGTTTATGAAGGTTCAGATTTAAAAATGGCAGATTTAGAAAAAGCCGCTAAGTGGAAATTAGAATTATTAAAAGTTGACGGTTAACTAACACTCATCTGTCATTCTAGTGAAGGATATGTGGTATAGTGAGTAAAAAGCCCTTAGCAGTATGGGTCTAATCTGAAACAATTGTACCCCTTAATCTTTAAAGCAATTTGTTTGGTAAATTAGCAGGTCAAGAATTTACAGTTGAACTGGAAAAACTAGAAATGATCAAACAACACATTACCACTAATTTTTATAATTATCTGCCCAATGACATGATGATTCAGAGGCTAGAAAAAGCTCTGGATAATCAGCAAAACATATCGGGAGCGGATGCCAGCTTTTATTTCCATGAATTAAAAGAAGCCGAATTAATGCAGCAAGGATTAAGTTATAATGAAGCTCATCAACAGGCTTTAAAAGATTATGATGTTTCACCTTTTAGCGTTTATCATCCAGATGTAATTAGGGCTTACCCTGATGACTTTAATAAAAATTGGGAAAGAGCTTGGGGGATTATCTAAAATGCAAACAATTGATTTAGGCT
>DATNRE010000097.1:0-2446 GCA_036703685.1 Candidatus Obscuribacterales bacterium | reverse complement strand
AGCGCTACGCGCTAGGGAACAGGCAACAGGGAACAGTAATTTGAACACAAATCAAATAGGATTGCTATAGAGGATTAAATCTAAAATTGTCCGACCTTCATCCCTTTAATTTGAGGTTTTTTATCAAATAAAAATCGGGGTTTGAATAAGGTTTTTAAAACCAAAAAAAGCGATCGCAACTCCCCGGGCGATTTCTGATTTTTCCATTGACCCGGGCGACAAAACAACAATTCCACTAATTGACGGTATTGAGGTAAACTCACCGCTTCAAATTCTACCTGAATTGTTAATTTTTCTCCTTGAAATTCAGAGGTTTTGATCAATCCCGGGAGGCTTAAATTTTCCTCAATACAATTTAATTTAACCCTTTCATCGGGTTTAAAAAGCAGAGGATATTCAGTGGTAATATTAATTTCTGCCCCAGCTTCTGAGAGTTTGCTGGTAATTCCCCAGACGGTTTGATTTTGAATCTCAAGTTTTACCACTCGACGCAATTCAAACCAATCATAATGATCCGCTTTGGGCGCGTCAATAGTGATTAAAATTGAGAGAGTGATAATAACTAAATTGTAAACCCCCCAAATTATGCCTAAATTCATGCCGCTTTCTGGGTTAATATTTTCTAATTCGGGTGTCCCACCAATTAGGAGTTTAACCACGGCTGAAGCCGTTAATATCCATAAGACAATTAGGGGAAAAGCTAAGGGTTTATGCAAAACAAATTGATTTTGTTGAATGCCTTTTTGGGTAACATTAAAACCCTTTTTAAAAGGACTTAACATAGTCATAAATACCATTAAACATAAATGAAAGCAATGTTGAAGTGAGCAGATTTCATGAAAGATAAATGAACGACTTCGATAATTTAACCAGGAAAAAACGATGAATTGAAACAAGTATATCGGAGCAAAAAAATATAACCATTCCTGCAAAGAAGCTTGCATCGGAAGGATATTAAAGAAAGCATAAATTAAGGGTATTGTCAATAAATAAATTCTCAACCCAAACATAAACCAATGAACCAATCCTTCCAAATGGCATAACCGTTGTAATAAATTTAACCCCGGAATTGTTAAAGGGTTAGAATCAATAAAAAAGGCTTGTAATGTTCCCCGTCCCCATCTTTCCCGTTGGGTTAAATGAGAATTAATATTTTCTGCGGCTAAACCCGCACTGAGTTTTTCATTCAAATAAACTAAACGATAACCATAAGCAGATAAACGAATTCCGGTAAAATAATCTTCACAAATAGATTCAGTAACAAACCCTCCAATTTGTTCTAATGCACTACGACGCACCACAAAAGAAGTCCCAGCACAAACCAAACTGCCGACGGAATCTTTGATTAATTCCAATTGACGATAAAATTGTTCTTCATCAGGAAGCAAATAGTTTTCTAAGCCTAAATTTCTAGCAATGGGGTCAAAATTATAATAACTTTGGGGCGTTTGAACTAAAGCAATTTCAGGGTCTTGGAAAAAACCTAAAGTGCGAGTCAGAAAGTTTTTAGTCGGAATAAAATCCGCATCAAAAACCACAATTAATTCGCCTTTGGTTTTAGTTAACCCGTGATTCAAATTTCCACCTTTTGCATGAAGATTATCAACCCGGGTAATATACTCACATCCTAAAGTTTGGGCTAATTTTTTAATTTCAGGGCGGCGGGTATCATCCAGCAGATAAATAGTTTTATGGGGATAATCTAACGCTTGACAACCGATAATTGTGCGTTTGAGAATAAATTCTGGTTCGTCATAACTGGGAATCAAAATATCCACGGTCGGAGTAAAAGTTTTCTCTAAAATTCCCTGGGACATTTGATGGGATTCCCTCACCCTATCTTTGATTCTCAAGGACAAATAGAGTTGTAAACTGGTCGCTGAAAAAATTATCAATTCAACTAAAAATAAACTTAAACTTAATATTCCAGGGACGGGATGAGTTAAATTTAAGGTAGAAACACTACGCCATAATAAATATCTAATAATAATCGCTAAATTAATCCCAACAATTAGAGTTCTTGTCCCGGTTTTAGGGTGGGGAGAGAATTGAATAATTATTCCTGCTATCATCGCAAACACCAGGGTGGGGAGGAATAAATATTGAGCAGAAATATCAGGAACTTCCGACCACCAAGGGGGATTATTTTGCCATTGAGACAGAGTATTAAAAAATTCTGTGATATTGGGTTCACCCGTCAACCCAGCAATAGTAATAATACTCATCAATGTGATGAGTCCCAAAAACACTAAAGTGGCGGTTTGTGGGAGAGGATATCCCCATAAAACCCGGCGTTTCAGGCGTTGACGACTTAAATCTAAGGTCATAATGTGGAAACTCCCGTTAAAACCCACCTGCTCCCGATTGAGTCAGGAGTCATCCCTAACTAGCAGAAGGACTTCTTTACATTATTTAACATTTTTGGGAAAATTACCGGATTCTGCTA
>DATNRE010000096.1:0-6957 GCA_036703685.1 Candidatus Obscuribacterales bacterium | reverse complement strand
TGGGTTACGGCGTGGAGCGGCTGCCTGAATCCCTGAAAGCTGTATCTCAAGAGGCAATGTTTGTCTAATGCGGCGGGAATGTTGCCTAAGAGATATTCCGAGAGGGTTCTTAATTTTTACAAAGGAGGTGAATTCTATTTTTGTGGGTATGGGAGAATTTAAAATGTCACATTCAGTTCTCCCACTATGTTTTTACCCATCTTAATTTTAATCCGTCGTGTGATTTTTCTGTTTATTGGGCTTGTCGCATTTGGCATAACGGCAGCAATCCCCATCGTTAATCTAGCCTCGTTCCTCACAGTCCCGTTAACTATCACTTGGTTAAATTACAAGTGGAAACAAATAGTTGAAAAAGATACCAAAAAACCGTGGAATTTTTCCAACATTGCAGAAGGGTTAATGGCTTCAATCATTACAGTCATTGCACTGGCAATAATTGTTATTCCGGTTGGAGCGAGTGGGGCAACAATGACTAATCAGTTAGGCTACCGATTAACAATGATATTTTGCATTTTAGTGATTGTTCAGTACGGGTTAATCGGGTTCCTAGAGAAAATCAATCCATTTGAAAAGAAGAGGAAAAACTAAATGTTAACAGACAGACAACTTCTCGCTATGACTTTTTTAGCAAATACCATCAGTAATGAAGCTGATTTAGTGTTCCTAGCAAAGAACCCAGGAAAAATTATTGATTATGCTCTAACCTGTGCTGACAAGTTTCTTGAGAAGACTAAATCCCCTGACAAAAATCTAATACCTCTAATAGAGATAGAAAACCAGTTACAGGTTACTAACCACAAATTAGAAACAATAATTAAAGAGCTAGACGTTCAATATTTAGAATCAACATCAGGGAATTAACCATGAAAAGACCGACAGGACTGACCGATTATACAGCCCCTTGGTTTATCCCTCTATTCTGTTTTCTTGCTGGTTATTATCTGAGCACAGTTATTGAGGTCAAAATCAATCCGACCAACCCGTCACTAACTAAAAATCTGAGCTAAATTTTACGCTTGCGTCTAGGATTGATTTTAGTTAATATATAGTTATCAGTTATTGGTTATCTATCACAAGTGGGAATAACTAATTCCGTATTAGGAATAGCAAGAAGTTCAAGCGGCGGCTCTCTCCCTTTCTTTGTAGAGGGAACTGTCACCGTTAATATCCAAGCTAAAAAAATTTGTCCGACAATTAAAACATCAATAAGCAGGGAACTCTCTATCAAAAATATAGGCGAGTCCCCTGCTTCTGTTTTGTGGAGTAAATTTTCGGATTTACAATCAGACTTACAAGATGCCAATTAATTCACCAAAAAAAGATGATTATTCTCAACTTTTGACAGAAATGTCAAAACTGACATTAACGGGGACGGGAGCCAGCTCGACCGGATTTCGATATGTAAAATCTGCCGAAATAACCTTGGTTCCTAATCAAGGGTCTATTATTTTAGGAAGTGCTTTTAATATTGTCCGTCAAGTTTATCTAATAAATAATTCCGATGAACCTGTTCAATTATTCTGGAATGATGGGGACAATGTAGCAAAAATTCCAGAAGAAATTGAACCTGGCGGATTATTTCAAGACTGGAGTGATGGGGGATTAGAATTAAGAGCTAAATCAAGTGGCGAGGCGAATTTAAAATTATTAGTTAGAAGTAACAAGACGATTGATTACCAAGTAGGGATCATTGAAAATAATACCGAGGAAGATGACGAAATGCCAATTAATTTATTGATTAATAATGGTTTGAAAATGAACGGCGGACAACTTTTCTATGCTGACTCCTTCAGGGACGGGAATCAGTACAATTTTACTTTTTCGACTAATGGAATAGACATTAATAATAATTTTAAAGTTTATTTGTTTCCTATAACTTTTCTATCTATTCCACAAGTGACTTTTTCCGCGCAAAGGGATAGCTGGGGAAATTACCCTATTGATACTCCTTGGCAACTAAACGCCAGTTGGGAGTACGATCAAATGGAAATGTTAGATAATAGCAGGGTGCATCATATTATCACGCCTGATATTGAAATCCCGTTCGGTCTTTCGTTCTTTCGTTCTAAATTTATTATTGCCTTTGGGTCATTAATATCTATTCCCGGAATAGGAGAGGACGATCAACTATTTAATGATGTTGAATATGTCCCGAATACCGACCCACTATTGGGGGGTACGTTTGTCCTAAATAGTATTTTACCTCAGTAATAACCATGCAATTATACCAGCAAGAGTTTAATGGGATAATCCCCCAAATAAAGATTAATAATGCAAATTCTTCAGGGGGAAGGATTGTTGATATTGTTAATTGGAATCAATTGAAAAATAAACACATTCCTGCAACTGCCGTTAATCCTCAATTTAGCTTTTGTTTAGACTATTTGACATTAACTTATTATTTGCCGTCTTTAACCCCAATTCCCACTACTGCCTATGATGATTTAAACTTTAAAGCATCTCAAAAAGAATTAGAACGAGCGGGAAAAACTGTTAGTTTTAAAAAGCAATATTCTGCTATTTCTGGTTACGCTACTCAGTTTCTGTTATGGAACAGCTATAGTCAGTTTGACTATGATGATCTTTGGTTTGACCGCGACCAACTGAACTGGATGGGAATGGAGGGACGGCGAGATTTAATAATGCCTTATCTCAACAATAAGGAGAACAAAGTTTATGGCGACATTCGTCATAAACTAGGCATTTCTTTTGCCCCTAGAGACTTGCAGGGGGAGGATAAAATTTTTATTAGTGGTGGGTATTCCGGTTCAGTTTCTTACCTTTGGCAACCAGAATACAGAGAAATGTCAAGTTCCCAACGGGGCAAAGTTTCAGTTGGAACCGTCGGGAGGGAGATTTTATCGGCTAATTCCAATCGGGCGATCGCCTACATTGGAAATGCTGGGACATCTCGCATCTATTGGGCTTGGGGTGTGTCGGCGGAATCAATGGTGGCGGGTTTGACTTCGTTCTTAGACCCGGGGCAATCCATGACCTACGAACATGGAAAATTGATCACCCCCAATGCAAACGAAGACCCTTTAATTAAAACCTCGTTATGTAGTTTGGGGTTAGCGGCGATCAGTGAATCAGGGGTTAATAATGTAGTTTTTCAAGAGCTTAACTTCTGATGGAAACCTCAATTGATGCAGATGAAAGCGGCATAACAATTGGCATTGATGATGCTGGGTTTAGTGCATCAATTTCATCATCAGGAGTATTGAGTTTGGGAATCGGGGTTGCAGGGGTGGATATTGACTTGTCAAACCCTAATAATTCCAGTATTGATTTTGCGTTCGGGCTATTTTCTATAGAAGGACAGCAAGAAGGATGCCAAGTTGTCCTAACTTATTACATAGCAGGAGTTAGGGCTATGGCCGAAACCCGGGTAGTTCCTGACTGCACAATTGATGACCCGGAGCCGCCACCGGAGCCGCCGCCAAAGGGAGACGATGAAGTAAACGAAACACCTTTAATCCCGAATCCCTATGAAAGATTTCGGGCGGTTGCTTATCCAAAGTCTGAATATTATTTTACTACCTATTTTTCGACGGATATAAATTATTTTAGACACCAAACTAGTTGGGAACTATCGGAAAGAAGCTCCCCAAATATTTTTTATAATCCTGATCGCGGTTGGGATTTTTCGATTAATTGTCAAGGACAATCTTATGATTATTACTATCATGTGATGAACGGGATAGCATATATAATTAATGGAGAGGATGAAGTTCAGCCCGGGGGCTGTTGGAGGGACATAAACTATAAGTACCCTTTTCCTTTTATGGCTCCTAGCTGGTATAGAGAAAAGGAAATCAATGGACGGCCAGAAGCCGGATTTGACGGGATTGGATATCAGATCAATGCTGTAATTGTCCGAGACTTGAAAAGTTTTTCAAGGTCACAGTCTTGGAGCGGTGAAAATAGTAAAGCTACTGAAATTACTCGAATTCAATGGGATATTTATTATGAACAAATAACTAATAAAGTCCCAGATGTTACTAAAATTCCACCACTTTACCACAACAAGAAACCAAAAATGGATGACAATTGCTGCGAAATGATCGAGGAAATTTACGAGGTATTACAGCCGAGAAAATTTCCGTTTAAACTACCTGAATCATTAAGAAATATTGGTGGAAACGAACCTAAAGAAACAGATATAGACGATTATCCTGAAGTTTTAGGATATTTTTTAGATAGAATTGATGAATTAATTGGCCAGTTTGATATTGACATTGAGATACAAGATACTGACCCGACAACTAAAGGGAATCAAACAACTAAAATTTATATAGGAAATATTTCCGAGGGAATTGCCGAAATCATCGGGTTAATTTATGGGTTAGGGATGTCGCAAAAAATCGGTACTGAGGCGGCAGTAAAATCCCTAATATCCCTGGGAATGGTTCAAAAAGTTGTTACCGAAATTGACGCAGTTACAGAGGAAATTTTTGACCATTTAGAAATACCCATGAAGGAGGTAGAACGCGAAATTGATTTAGAATTTTCCCCGGGGGTTAAAAATTTTGACGCATTTTTCAAACCATCAAAAGAGAGGGTTAAAGTCCCCGAACGATTAAAGGGGAAAAACGCCCCAACACTTCAAGACCAGTTAGATGTATTGATACAAGCGGCTACAATTATTAAATCAAGAGGATTCAAAAAAGTTGATCCATATCAAGATATTGGGGCGCAGGTTGTCGGAAATTTGGCATCTGGATTATTGGATAAATATGTTCTCAATAATTCAGATAACCCAAACAACCCACCCGACCCTAATAAAAAATCAGATTTTGATGAATTTATTGATGACGTACAGGAAAACTTTAAAAAATACGAAAAGCCGGGCGAAATTGATTTGGAAAAATCAGACAATCCCAAAATTATTAAATTAGAAAAACCCACCCCTACCCCTAAACCCACTAATTAGTTATGGCCTCACTCCTTAGACAAGCTGGAAAATTAGCAAGCCGCGAAATCAGAAAAACTGCCACGGGCGGGCAGATTATACGAAAACTTGATAATAAAGCACCTATTGATAAGGATGCGATTTGGGATTGGTTTAAAGGGATTGTGGGATGGGTCGCAGGGAAGTTATGGGATGCAATTGTTGGCATTTTTAAATTTGACTTTACTAGCCTATGGGAAAGGCTGGTAAACATTTGCCAAACAATTTATAACTGGGATTTCAACCAAACCGATGCAGCATTAGAAGCCCGGTTAACTGCCATGAACAAGCAGATTAAAGTTTTGGTGGCTGAGCAGGCTGGGAGAACTTTAGGAACGGTTGTGGTCGGGGGCTTGGGTATGTGGGGAGCCTTTACCCTTAACGCTCAAATGGGGATGTACCTATTGCAAGAGGCAGGAACGGAAATTGTGCAAGATTGGGTCGGGGAAATTTCCGGCGCGATTATGGGGATTAAACAAATTAATGAGCAGAAAAAAATTATTAGAATCTTTCAGGGTTATCGCCGCGTAATGAAGGCGATTTATTCCAGTCCCATCGGTGCGGGCTTGGCTTCATTATTTGGGGGAGACGTTGAAGCGATCAAGCGATGGGGAGATGAGAAGCGCAAGCCCTGGTCTTTTGCGGGTCAGGTTGATGCCGCCGTCAAAAGTTTACCGGGGGATTGGAGCGATATTGCTGAATCTTTCTTGGAGGGATTCGGCGAAGCTGTCATTGAAACGGGTTTCACTATCGCGGGCGCTTTAGATAGCTTCTTCTTTGATGAAGCCCTACGGGACACCCCCGGACAAATCAACGGCCAACAGAGAACGATCGCACTCATACCGGATCGGACGGTTCCTAGTGAAAGGGTGGTATTGCACGGGAGAGAAGAAACGCTCCGTTCTGCCGTTACGACAACTTTGGCAACGGCGGAATTATTAAGAAACCGTGACTCAGGAATAGCTTTTTTAAATCAAGATGGTGAGGAAATCCCAATTCTAAAAAGCAATGGGATAAAAATAATTATTACTTTATATAATTATGAAAAACCCCCATACTGGACAGTTGAAAGACGGAATAAATTAGTTAAAAGCGAAATTGTCCTAGAAAATGTCAAGCGATCTTCAGTTGACTGGAATAAGATTAAAGCCATTTTAGGGACAAATGCCGTCTTAACAAAAGGTGAGTGGAAATGCACGGCAAACCTAGACAATGGCAAAGCCATGGTCGTTTGGGTCAATACCCCCAATGAGGGGGAAAGGTTCATGGAACAATTAGCAGAATTAATTGAACCTAAGATTATTTATCCCTTAGTATTTGCTGAACATAAAGGGAGAGGAAATAATAAAAGCCGAAAATTCAAGGAATCTACGGCAATGTATGCGGCGCACATGACAATTATCAATTTTGACAAATTCACGAAATACGAATCTTACAGCACCGGGGGAGATAATCCTTACAAAAACCCCAAATACGGGAAAATCAAAATCCCGCTCTATTTTGGCCCCAATGAGAAGCCCAAGTGGATTGACGAGGAGATAGCCAACATCTTAAAACCAGGGCTTGAGCCGGAACCCGTCAGGGCAAAATGAAATCAAAATAAACTTGCTACAATATTGTAGCATTTTCAATCCCTCGCATCTCCCTTGCCAAAAGCGTTTCGGAGTTGCTAGGGTTGAGGGAATCAAGTTATCAGGTATCACCATGGCTGCAGCAGTAGTTACCAAAAGTACAACCTTAGAGAATCAGCTTTTAGAAATTGTCGAATTAATTGCTATCAAGCAAGGAGACCCCGCAACGAATCCAGACGCGGTAAATTTTATCACCAGTTACAACCGAAACAATCTAACCGGACAATTCACCGTCGCTTTGAGTTTCCCTTCCTCAGACGTCATTGATGCAACCGATGGGAGTATTGACGTTCTAGCGGATGCCGTTTATTTGTAATTTCCCTTTAAGGCAATAGCTCTTAGTTGTTGCCTTGATATTCATTAGATCAGTTATCA
>DATNRE010000095.1:0-7105 GCA_036703685.1 Candidatus Obscuribacterales bacterium | reverse complement strand
GATTAAAAATTTGATAACTACCACTCCCCAACTTTTTAGCTCGATACATAGCAATATTCACATCTCGAAGAATATCCATCGGTTCTTTGTAACCCATGGTACTCGAAGTGATGCCGATACTGGCTTCTACAATCATTTCATAGCCATTAAAATTAAAGGGTAACTTAAACTGTTCGAGGATTTTTTCAGCTAGGGAAATCGGTGTTTCTGTATCAACTAAAATTACAAATTCATCTCCCCCCAGGCGGGTTGCTATTTGAAAGGGTGTTAAACAGTCTTGGATTCGATAGGCGACACACTTTAACAGTTCATCCCCGGCTAAATGTCCCAAACTATCATTAATAATTTTGAAGCGATCTAAGTCTAAAAACAAAACTGAATAACTGGAATCCGTAGCAATTAAATATTTTAGTCTCTGCATCAACCAATCTCGATTGGGCAAACCCGTTAAGGAATCATGCAAGGCATTATATTCTAATAAATCCTGACTTTTGTGCAGATCTTCCAGGGTTTTAGACAGTTCAACTGTTCGTTCTTTGACTCGGATTTCTAATTTTTGATTCAGTCGTTGGACATCAGCGCGGGCCTTGGCGTGTTCATAGATTTCTTCTGATAAGTGCTGATTTTTTGTCTCTAGGATTTTAGTTAAACGTCGTAGTTCTAAATGGGTCTTAATTCTCGCTAAAACTTCTTCTTTTTGAAATGGTTTAGTAATATAATCAACAGCCCCTAAAGCCAAGCCTTTGATCACATAACTGGGTTCGGAAAGAGCCGTGATAAAAATAACTGGAATTTGAGCATTTAAGGGATTTTTTTTCAGGATTTCATAGGTTTCAAATCCATCGATTCCGGGCATCATCACATCTAATAAAATTAAATCAGGAGTTACATATTCGAGTTTTTGTAGCGCACTTTCTCCATCTTCCGCCACCAAAACCTGAAAGTTTGCTTCGCTCAGAACATCCGTTAATACGCCTAAATTTGCCGGGACATCATCGACAATCAGAATTGTGCTGGACTCTGGAATTAAATCTTTCATCAGTTCACCTCTTTATATTGATTGAGAATTTCCAAGATTTTTTTCTCTTTAAACTCCTTCGCTAATTGTCTCAATTTTAAGGCAAAGGGTGAATATTTAGGATCTGTTTCTTCCAGAATTTCGGTTTGTTTGATGATCTCTTTCAAATTGCCTCGCAACGCTAAGTTAAACAGTTGATCTAAGGCTGCGGCTGGGGGAATAACCAGGGGGGCGGAAGTAGACTTTGTACCGGAAACCGTGCTTGATTCGGCTTGATAAATCCACTGAATTTGCAGGTGTACGGATAACTTTTCTAACAGTTCTTCCGCTTGCACGGGTTTGGGTAAAAAATCCACGGCCCCCGCCTGTATGCTTTGACTTTGATGTTCTTCAAATACACTAGCAGAAGAAACGATAATTTTTATATTTTTGACTTCTGCAATATTTTTCCAATTTTTCATGAGTTGAAATCCATCCATTTCTGGCATGACTAAATCCGTAATCACTAAGTTGGGTTGCAGTTCCATGGCCATTTTTAATCCTTCTTGACCATTCACTGATTCTAGGACTTCAAATCCTAAAGGAGTTAATAAATTAGTAATCACAGATCGGTTTTCCCAACGATCATCAATTACCAGAATTTTTTGGGTATTGCCTTGAAATCCAATGATTTTACCATGGTCATTCCTAGAAGTGGTAGTTACCCAGTCATTCGCTTCTGATACCTCTAAATCAAAGCTAAAAATACTACCCATTTGTAATTGACTGGTGACTTGCAGGGTGCTACCCATCAGTTGAATAATTTTCTGACTGATAGCCAATCCTAAACCCGTACCTTCGGCTTGAATTCGCCTAGACCCCACTTGTTCAAAGGGTAAAAATATTCTTTCAATTTCTTCTGGGTCAATCCCTACCCCCGTATCTTTAATTATAAAGCGAATTTTGTAACTCACTTTATTATAAAGATTAACGGTTTTTTCAATTAAAATAACGTTGAAAATGACTTCTCCAGTTTTCGTAAATTTAATCCCATTACCAATCAAATTAATTAATACTTGTCGTAGGCGTTTTTCATCCGCATGAATAGCAATGGGTAAATCGGGATCGGGTTGATAGGAAAATTGCAGACTTTTTTGGGCGGCACGAATCCGACAAATTTCGGAAACCGCTTGTAGAAAAGCCGGAAAATGAAAATCTGTGGGGTACAGTTCCATTTTTTGAGCTTCTATTTTCGAGAGGTCAAGAATATCATTAATTAAAGTCAGAAGGTGGGAACCACACTGGTAAATAATATCAATACTATTTTGTTCCCGTTCTTCTAATTTGGGAGAACGTTTAAGAATTTGGGCGTAACCTAAAATTCCATTCAAGGGCGTTCGTAATTCGTGACTCATGTTAGCTAGAAATTCGCTTTTAGCTTTGTTGGCATTTTCGGCGGCTTCTTTCGCGGCATAAATTTCTTCTTCAGCCCGTTTATATTCGGTAATGTCTTCTACCGTACCTTCATAGTAGAGAATATTACCATTTTCATCGTAAATTGCCCCGACATTTTCTGAGATCCAAATCATATTCCCGTCTCGGCGATAAACTTGAGATTCAAAGTCGGTAATGCTGCGGCGATCGTGAATCATTTGAATCAATTGATTCCAACGATTGGGATCTACATAAAAAAGTTGCTGTTTAATTGAACTGAGGTGAGTGATTAATTCCTCTGGAGAATTATAACCGTAAATGTTAGCCAGCGCTGGATTTGCATTCAGATATTGACCGGTTGGGGTAATTTGGAAAATCCCATTAATTGCATTTTCAAAAATGCTGCGATATTTTTTTTCAGTTAATTGTAATTCTTTTTCAAATGCTTGACGTTGTTGGCGGTTAATAACAAAGGCGATTAAAATAGAAAATACCACCCCTAATACTAACAATCCAAACCCGATGATTTGATATTTTCTATTTAATAACTGGTTAATCCGTTGTTTTAATAAATCATCTAATAGAGGAAAGGCTGTATCATAAATTTTTAGTTGTGATTCTAGGGCGGTTTCTGCTACTTGTTGATATTTTTGGGGCGATAAGTTGATGGTCTGAGCATTAATTATTTCTTGATTAAGTAAGTTAATAAACTTTTTGATATCATAGAAATTTTGATCGATACTTGTGGATAATTGGGTCTGGATTTCTCGGTTAGTGTTCGCGGAAACTTGCAAACCTCTATTAACTTGTTGTAAAGGCGGTGCAATTAAACTCTGAATAATCAACAATTTTGCCTGTTCGCTATCGGTCATCTTTTTTTTTGTCGTGATCCTGACTCCTAAATCCTTAGCCTGAGCCGTGTTTTCTAGGGTTAAGGGCAGTTGATTCACAATTGTATCCATTAAATAGTAACTATCTAAAGAGGGATCAAGAATTAGATTAGAAACATCTCCAATATGATCAATTAAAGCTAAAATATTATCGATGATTTTTGTATGAGCTTCCCAACTTTGAGCCGGAGATAAATTAAATTTTTCTGCTTGTAATCTTTGCCAGTCGTTCTTAATAGAAGTTTTAATATCTATCCATTGGGAGCCAACTTTTAGTTCATGTGTTAGTTGCTGTTCGATGGCATCAAGGTTTTGGATTGCCGTTTTGATCTTTTCTCCTTTGGTGTTAATGTAGGGTACTAAAGACTTATCCCCATTAAAATACCGATCAACTTGGGTGCGGTGATGAATCATATCAACCAGCAAATTTTTTAAAGGATAGTTATACGCTAAACCTTGTTCTTCCTTTTGAGCAAAATCAATTTTACTATCAATTTCAGCGATTAGTTGATAAACAACCAGAGCAAAGGGAAAAATAAAAATCAAAAGCAAAGCACCGACATTGATAGTTTCTGTTAGGCGTTGATACAAGGGTTTATTCATGATCTAATGGGAAGGAATAATAATAAATTACTAAGTCAGTTGGCTCTGTCGTCGATGGGACTGGAGTTTGGTAGCTCTTGCTTGAGCCGTTATTGATGATCACCCATGGAGATACCCCATAATAATTTTAAGCGTTATTTCAAATAAATAGCACAAGCTAGAAAATCTAATTTTAAAATGGATCTGTTGAATTAGAATAATATTTTGCCGTGATTTTGTGGGAGTATGGCTGGACATAGTAAGTGGGCGAATATTAAGCGCCAGAAAGCAAGAGTGGACGCAGTTAAAGGTAAAGTGTTCACGAAGATTTCCCGGGAAATTATTGTGGCGGCGCGTCAAGGGGGCGACCCGGCGGGAAACTTTCAATTGCGCACTGCGATTGAGAAGGCCAAGGCTGCGGCTATTCCGAATGATAATATTGAACGGGCGATCGCCAAAGGAGCGGGCAAATTAGGAGCGGGGGCTTCTGAGTTAGAATTTATTCGTTATGAAGGCTATGGGGTTGGAGGTGTGGCAATTTTAATTGAAGCATTCACCGATAACCGCAACCGCACGGCGGCGGATTTACGAGTGGCATTTAGTAAAAATGGCGGTAACTTGGGGGAAACTGGCTGTGTGAGTTGGATGTTTGACCAGAAAGGTGTGGTTACCTTAGCCGGGCCTATTGATGAGGAAAAACTCCTAGAAGCCTTAGTGGAAGCCGAAGCCGAATCCTATGAATTAACTCCGGTGAATGATACCGATGGGGCGGAAGTGTTTACCAGTATCACTAATTTAGAACAGTTAAGTCAAGTGTTAAAAGAGCAAAAATTTATGGTAGTCGAAGCCGAATGGCGGTGGATTCCTAATAATATTATTGAAGTTGATGATTTAGAAAAAGCCCGATCGCTCATGAAATTAATGAATATTTTAGATGATTTAGATGACGTACAAAATGTTACGGCAAATTTTGAACTATCTGATGCTTGTTATCAAGCTCTTTATAGCGAATGAACTGCTTAAATCCTTTAGAATAATGGTTTTCTGAATCATTTAGGGGAATTAAACTCATCGCAAATTTTTTGATTCATATTACTTACATTCGCGCTAGTATGCAAATAATCGGAAAGCTGATCACAAGCCTTTTTAAGTAAATTATTTGTATTTTCATTCACTTGATTTGTGTCAATTGACCAGATCCCAATTTGACTGGGTTCTGTTTTTTGAATCCCGACTAAGGTTTTGCCATCGGGACTAAAATTAACAGATAAAATTTGTTCTAAACTAGGTTTTAAAGTCGTAATTAAACTTCCATTAATATCCCAGAGTTTAATTGTGCTATCCACACTAGCAGAAGCCAATATTTTACTATTAGGACTAAAATTAACTTCATAAATTTGTTTTAAATGTTTTCCTAAAACCACGGAAGTTTCTATGGGTTTCCAGGTGGAATTTTGCTTTTTCCAAATTGCAATTGATTCTCCATCTTTAGTGGCTACAATTAATTGACTATCGGGACTAATACTGACCGAACTAAACCGAATTTTAGCCGCCGTTAAGGACTCAATTAACAGCCCCTGACTGATATCCCATAATTTAATAGTTTGATCATTACTAGCAGATGCTAAAACTTGACTATCGGGACTAAAACTTAAATCATTAATTTGTTTTGTATGACCCTCTAAAGTCTGTTTTAAGGTTCCATCAATCCCCCAAATTCTAATTTTATGATCATTACTAGCCGTGGCAATGAACTGATGATTAGGGCTAAAAACCACACTCCAAACAGCCGAGGGATGAACCATAGTATGGATTTCTTTACCCTCTAAATTCCAAATTTTCACAGTTTGATCATCACTCGCAGAGGCAATCATTGTCTGATCGGGACTAAAACTAACATTATTAACAGTATTACGATGACCTCTAAAGGTTTTTTTAACTTCTCCCTCTAAATTCCATAATACAACTACATGATCATTCGTTCTTAAATCTCGACCCGGAGAAGCTACTAAATTACTATTTTTACCGGAAAAACTACTACTATAAATTTTATAATCTTTGAGTTGAATCATCCGAGGTAGGGCTTGTAAACTCCAAACCCTAACAATGCCATCTTTACTCGCAGAAACTAACATATCCTTTTGGTTAGAAAAATTTACTTGATTAATTCCATCTTTGTGTCCTTGTAGGGTGGAAATTAACACTCCTTCCTTTGTCCAAATTTTAATCATTTCATCCATACTTCCCGTGGCAATTAAGCTACCATCCCGACTAAAATCTACACTATTAACAGCTTGTTGATATCCTGCTAAACTTCTAATTAATTTACCCTCTCGATTCCATAGTTTTACGGTTTTATCATCACTAGCTGAGGCTATTATTTGACTATCGGGACTAAAACTCAGACTCCAAATTGGGTTAGCATGGGCTTGAATGGTTCTAATTTTTTCCCCCTGACGAGTCCAAACATGAATCACGCCATCTTCACTGGAGGAGGCAATCAGTTGATTATCGGGACTAAAAATAACGCTGAGAACCGGTGTTTTATTACCGTTTAATGTTTTAATTAAGTTGCCATTTAAACTCCAAATTTTTACAGTTTTATCTCGACTGGCGGAAGCGATTTGTTGACCATCGGGACTAAAACCAATCCATTTCACTTCATCGGTATGTCCCTTTAATGTTCTGATAAATGTGCCATCTTTTTTCCAAAGTTTAATGGTTTTATCCTTGCTGGCAGAAGCAATAATTTGACTATTGGGACTAAAGGTGACAAACCAAACAGAATCTTGATGTCCTTTTAAAGTATTAATTAGTTTCCCCTGACGAGTCCATAATTTAATTGTTTTATCAATACTCGCAGAAGTAATTAGTTGGTCATCGGGACTAATACTGACACTTAAAACATTATTTTTGTCATGTCCATCTAAAATATTTTTTTCTTGAATGACTTGTACCGCAATACTTAATTTACTTTGGGTTTCTTGTTCAATGGCGGATTTAGCCGTTTGATTTGATAAAAATTTTCCGGCGGTGACTAAGGTTAATAGGGCTTCAAGCTGATTATTTTCTGTGGTTAAAGCCGTATATTTAGTATTTTCTAAAGCTAGGTTAACTTGTTTATTTCTGACTTCTGAAAGTCTTAAAAATCCCAATGCTAAGGTTAATAAAAGTGCCATTCCACCACCTATTATCGCGGAAC
>DATNRE010000094.1:0-2105 GCA_036703685.1 Candidatus Obscuribacterales bacterium | reverse complement strand
TATTATGATATTCTGTTGAGGTCAGAAATTTTTACAGAACCCGCCCCTACAATGGGGTGATAAATTCATTTAATTGAATATTAATGGTGGGCTTGGTTTTCTTGGGGTAATAATTCTTTTAAAATTTTGACTTCCTCCTGTAATAATTTAACCTGTTCTAATAATTGTTGATTACTCTCGGTTAAAACTTTGGTTTGACTACTTAAATAGGGATCACTTTCCCACCAATTAATCCCAATTTCCCTAGCTTTATCGACAGAAGCAATTAACAAACGAATTCTAATATTCAGGAGTTCGGTGGAACCCACGGAAACGGAAATATCCCCGGCGATAACAATTCCCTTATCTAAAACCCGTTCTAAAATATCGGCTAAACTCGATCCTTGGGTCGATGTGGGAACACCCCGTTGTATATTTGAGGGACGTTGCTGTGAGTTCATGGTTGAATTAATTCTCCTTGTTTGTGCACCGCAAAGAAACGATTATCCTGCTGTTTCAGATGTCCTTGTTTTAATAAAGAGCGCAATACATTAGTGGTTTGAACTCGATTTAATCCTAACGCTACTTCAATTTCCGAAACCCTGGCGCTAGTAGTTTTCTGTAAATATTGATAAACTTGTTCCTCAATCTCTAAGGAGTTATTTTCAGTTAATTGGGTTTCGGAAGATGGCAAAAAACTATTAGTTGATGTATCACCATCGGTTAATACGGTTTTGATCACTTTTTCTAATTTATTCTGAGCTTCTGCTGTAGATAGGGCGGTACGAGATAATAAAATATCGGCGCAAACTTCGATAAAGTCTTGATTATTTTCCTCGATAGAAATATCATGTTCATGACAGATTTTCGCAATAATCAATCCCGGTCTTAATCCCGAGGCTTTGTCAATATGGGGTCGGGCAGCTTTACCATTTTGAACGGGTTTAATTTCTTTTTTTTGGGTAGTTATTTCTAAATAAATTTTGACTATTTTAATAATTCTTTGGGCATCTTCGGGAGAAATTCCGATTTTTTGAATTAAAATTTCCTGCTGGGTTTCGTCATCGGGTTCGGGCATATCAATCGTAATTAACCGATCTAATAACGCATCTTGAGTTCCATAAACCCCACAATATTCCTCGGGGTTGGAGGTGAAAATTGCTCTAAAATGGGGATTGACTCGAATATATTCGGAGCGACTATTATTCGGAGGCAGCACTAATAATTTTTCTTCTAAAGCAGACAGTAAAACGTTATTGACTTCGGGACGAGAACGGTTAAACTCATCATAAACGAGGGTAAATCCTTCTTTACACGCCAAGGTTAGACGAGAATCAATCCAATTTTGTCGTAATTCATCTTCTAATTTAACAACACTATGAATAAAATTATCAACGACTTTCTTGCGGGTGTAGCCTAGTTGGTTGCCAATTAAATCGGAGGACTTGAGCTCATCATCCCCAAAAATTAAGACGATGGGACGGTTTAATAAATCGGCTAAGTGCATCGCTAGGGTGGTTTTTCCGGTTCCGGCCGGCCCTCGTAAGTGGAGAGAAAAGCCACTTTGAAGATACCTCAAGGCTCTAATGGTAAGTTGTTCAATGGCTGGCGTATTAACAAAGCCTTTAGGACGAGCTTGAAGCACGGTAGTCATATTTTTAATGGCGTTATTCAGCTAAAATACTGCCGAGTTAGGGATGGGCGGCAGGTTTAATTTAATCTTATAGCAGGGAACCCTCCATGGGGGAGAAACCCTCAACCCTAGGATTTTTTGACGGGAATATAAACCCGATCGCGTTGAGTAATCTGTCCCTGTTGTAATAATACCCGAATCGCATCCACGGTCTGTACCCGGTTAATTCCCAGAGCCTGTTCAATTTCGGCTAACCGTGCGCCGTTTTGATGGGTTTGGATATACTGATAAACCCGTTGCTCCGGGGTAGTCGGTTGAGCAGGAGAGGGGGTAACCAGGGGTTGGGGTTTAATTAAATGGGGGATAGGTTGGGGTTTCGGAGAGGTTCTGGATTTTAAAGGAGGCTTAGATGCGGGGGGTGTTTTATGAGAAACAATAGGTTTTTTGGGAGCAATAGATCGGGGTGGGGTGACGGCTTTTCGAGGTTGTCGAT
>DATNRE010000093.1:0-5673 GCA_036703685.1 Candidatus Obscuribacterales bacterium | reverse complement strand
TCATTACCCATTACCCATTACTCATTACCCATTACCCATTACCCATTACTCATTACCCATTACCCATTACCCATTACCTGTTCCCTGTTCCCTGTTCCCTGTTCCCTGTTCCCCTTTTCGCTCAAGATTAGATTAAGAGAGAGGATGGAACAGTAAATCGGGGAAAAAACGATTAAATTCGATTAAAACCCCGGCCGTAAAGACCATTAAAGCCGCGGCTAAAACGGGTGCTGTAGAAAGATATGTGAGGAAATACTTCATGAGTTTTTCTCCTAAGTTTGCAAATGTGAAAAACAATTAATCTGTTAAAAGAAACCAGAATTCACAAAGATTATTAGAACATTAACAAACTTTGTTTATGGGCTGATTAGGGAATAGTTTAAGTTAACTATTAAACTTAAATCTTCCCAAATCTCTGTTCAAGAATTCCACGACTAACGGGGTGAAATCGTGATTTCGTTATCTTTAGCGAACATTTCACCCGTGGTCATTTCTTTTAACGCTGCTAAGGGCCACAGGAAACCACTAAGCATAAAGGTTAAAGCCACAGGAACATTGATGACAATTTCTTTTTCTGCGGGGTTTTCGCTCTTTTTAGCATATTGTAAATAAGACCGACCTACCCAACCAATCCATCCTGCAATATACAGAAACAGAATCCCAGGAATTAAGAAATCACCCGCATGAGACAGACTTCCATCCACAATTAAATGGGGTAAGCCATCTTCTTTTCCGCAAAGTTCTTGGGAATAGCGTTCAAAGCGTGCTTTTGCCTGTGCAGGGTTAGCCGCCACAGAGATAGAGGTTTTGGCTCGTTGCTGAAATACCGAAGATTCAGAGCAGGGAACCAGGTTATAAGCTGAAGCTGCGGGAACAACGGTCATCCACAAGCCCAGGGCCAGAATAGCAGCCAACAATCGACGCATAGAAGTGTTTCCTTTTGTTACAGAACAATACGTTTTTCATCCGTTGAGCCGAAGGTGTTTTGAGAACTCCCTCTTAACAACCACCGGACAAAGCGTTTGTTATCCCTCAAACTGAGGTCAAGACCCACGCACAAATTCGACAATTAGGTTCAGTTGTTCACTGTACCCAAAAAATCTGCAATGATAAAGCTACTCAAAGTTAGCTCCAATCATTTCATAAAATTTATCAGTCAATGGCAACCGTTTTAGCAATTGAAACAAGTTGTGACGAAACCGGGGTCGCAATTGTAAAGAATCGTGAAGTTTTAAGCAATGTTGTGGCCTCTCAAATCGCCATTCATCAACAATATGGCGGGGTTGTCCCCGAGGTTGCCTCCCGGCATCATTTAGAAATGGTTAATCCTGTCCTTGAGCAAGCCCTAGAAGCGGCTGGTTTAAACTGGTCGGCCATTGATGGTGTGGCGGCTACCTGTGCGCCGGGACTGGTAGGGGCGTTAATAACGGGCATTACCACCGCGAAAACCCTAGCTCTGGTGCATGATAAACCCTTTTTAGGCATTCATCACCTCGAAGGTCATATCTATGCCAGCTATTTAACGGAAACCCGTCTTCAGCCGCCGTTTTTATGTCTGTTGGTATCGGGGGGTCACACCAGTTTAATTCATGTCAAGGATTGTGGGGTCTATCAAACCTTGGGACATACGATGGATGATGCCGCCGGGGAAGCCTTTGATAAAGTAGCCCGGTTGTTGAATTTGGGCTATCCGGGCGGGCCAATTATTGACCAATTAGCCACCCAAGGCAACCCTAAAGCCTTTGCCTTACCCGAGGGCAAGATTTCCCTCCCGAATGGCGGCTATCATCCCTATCATTCCAGTTTTAGCGGGTTAAAAACGGCGGTATTAAGGTTAGTTCAATCCTTAGAAAAAGAAGAAAATACCTCCTTACCCGTTGCCGATATTGCGGCGAGTTTTCAAGATACTGTTGCTAAAAGTTTAACCAAACGGGCGATCGCTTGTGCCTTAGATTTTGGATTAGATACAATTGCGATTGGGGGCGGTGTGGCGGCCAATAGTGGGTTAAGAAACCATCTGCAAGAAGCGGCTAAAATTCACGATTTGCGGGTATTATTTCCGCCATTAAAATATTGTACCGATAACGCCGCCATGATTGCTTGTGCGGCTTCAGACCATCTGAGTCGAGGTCATATTTCACCCTTAACTTTAGGGGCGCAGTCGCGAATGTCCTTAGAAGATGTGATGCTGTTGTATAAAGGGTAATTACGAATTAAGAATGGGAGGGAAAGTTGCAGGATTGGTCTTTCAATTATTAATCGTTGAGGATAAAAAAACAATATGAAAATAGAAGTAGAACAATTATCAGAAATTTATGAAAAAGATTATTTATTGTGGTTAGAAAAAACTATCAATCTTTTAAAAAAACGTAATCTTAACCAGATTGATTATGACCATTTAATTGAGGAATTAGAAGAATTGGGGAACGAACAAAAACGGAAAGTTGAAAGTTTGTTAGAACAAATTATCAGACATTTATTATTATATCAATATTGGGAAACTGAATTTCAATATAATTCTCACCATTGGCACGCAGAAATCATTGGATTTAGAACCCAAATCAAACGCCGTTTAACAACTAATTTAAAACAATATTTATCCCAGGAATTATTATCAATTTATGCCGATGCTCTGAAATTTGTTAAAGCGAAAACCCAACTCGATAATTTTCCCCAACAATGTCCTTATACTTTTGAACAAATTTTAGACGAAGATTGGCTACCTACCCTAACTCACTCCAAGAAATCCTAGAAACCGGGTACTAGAAACCGGGTTTCTTAATTAAGTTTTCTGTTAGTACCAAAAGCTATTACAGAAACCCGGTTTCTGAATTTCTTAATTAAGATTTCTGTTAGTAGCAAAAGCTATTGCAGAAACCCGGTTTCTGAATCAATCATCAATAACTTTTCCTCGCATTATCTTAAGATGCGATCGCTTATTTTTACTATCCAGACGTTTTCTCTGAGAACTCCGAGTAGGTTTACTCGGTTTGCGAGGTTTAGGAAGGGAAATAGCACTTTTAATTAGGTCTTGAAGTCGTTGTAAAGCTTCTTCTCGATTCTGTTCTTGACTGCGGTATTTTTGGGCTTTCATAATAATCACTCCTTCCTTACTAATACGCTGATCATTTAACGTTAATAGTCGCTGTTTATAATGTTCAGGTAATGAAGAAGCATAGATATCAAAACGTAGATGAATGGCTGTTGCTACTTTGTTAACATTTTGTCCCCCGGCTCCTTGAGAGCGAATAGCACTCATTTCAATCTCATGATCTGGGATGCTGACAGTGTTAGAAATTTGTAACATAATTAATCAATAATTTTAAGAGAAAATATCAAAATTAAACCCCAGGGGCAAGATGTTAATTCAAACCAGGAAGGATAGCTAAATCGGTTTTGGGATCGAATAAATGAATTTTTTCTGGTGTGAGGGCTAACCAAATTTTTTCACCCGGTACAAATTCAGTTTCGGCGGGAATTCTCACCTGTAAGGAAAAAGGAAGATGATTTTCTCCGAATAAATGTACCCATAATAGGGTTTCATGACCTAATGCTTCCATCCGGTCAACAATTACGGGTAAATTTTTCGTAGCTGGACAACTAACAATTAAATGTTCTGGTCTAATTCCTAAGATTAATTTTTCTTCCTTCTGGCGAGGTAAAACCGTTTGCCAAATATCGGGTAAAGTTAAACGGAATTGAGGATGGGTAATTAATAATGGAGCGATAAATTGAATCGGAATAAAATTCATCGGCGGAGAGCCAATAAACTCTGCTACAAAGCGATTATTAGGGCGATTATAGAGTTCTAAAGGTGGAGCAACCTGTTGAATTCTACCTTGATTCATAACAGCAATTCTTGACCCCATGGTCATTGCTTCGACCTGATCATGGGTGACATAAATGGTGGTTGTGCCTAATTTTTTTTGTAATTCTACAATTTGGGCGCGGGTTTCGGTTCTTAATTTTGCATCTAAATTAGATAAGGGTTCATCCATTAAGAAAACCTGGGGATTTCTAGCCATGGCTCGACCTAATGCGACCCGTTGTTTTTGGCCTCCCGATAATTGTTTGGGATAGCGATCTAATAAGGATTCAATTTGTAATAATTGGGCAACGGTTAAGACTCTTTCAGCTACGGCTTTTTCTCTTTCTGAAAGATAGCGAAAGTTAGAAGGAAGCGATCGCGTCATTGCCACCAGCCCATCTTCTAACCACAGGGGCGCGAAGATTTCATAATCTCCAAGGGTCAAGGATAATTGGTGCTTAGATGGTAAATTAGACTCCCGTTTAGGAATAATTAAAGGCTGTTTTGGTTCGGTTTCTCGGTAGGAACGTCGCAACCCAAAGGCTAAGTTATCATAAACTTTTAAATGGGGATATAGGGCATAATTTTGAAATACCATGGCAATATCTCGCGCCTTGGGGGGTAATTCATTGACTAATTTATCCCCGATATAAATATTACCACCCGTAATGGTTTCTAAGCCGGCAATTAACCTTAATAGGGTACTTTTTCCACACCCGGACGGCCCGACTAAAACCATAAATTCGCCATCATAGATATTCAGATGTACCCGTTTTAAAATGGCTTGACGGGTGGGGGTTGATTCTAGGAGTTCCGATGAGTTTTTTTCCTCGGAGGAGGTTTGACGACGGGTAGGAAAACTTTTATAAATATTATCTAAAATAACTTCTGCCATTTTAATTTTACCTGATTTTATGTAGGGGCGGGTTCTCTCAGATATTGATAATAAATCATTAACTGAACTAAACCCGCCCTCTTTCTTCTTCTTATCTCGGTGTTGGTGCGTGCGATCCACTCACCCTAGGATTTGATCGAGATAATTCTCTCATCGGGTTTGAGTTTGAAAATGCGATCGCCTGTACTATCTTTTGTGGATAGATGAATTTGATCCGTGGGAACATGAATAATCCGATTATCACTGGTTAATAGATGGATTTGTTGGTGGGGTTTAGCGGGGGCAATTCCTACTAATATATCATTAGGAGATTTAAACTGGATCAGGGAAATTCCAAT
The DNA here is from genome assembly GCA_036703685.1 of Candidatus Obscuribacterales bacterium. Lineage (GTDB taxonomy): Bacteria > Cyanobacteriota > Cyanobacteriia > Cyanobacteriales > Microcoleaceae > Planktothrix. The sequence goes on along the minus strand of DATNRE010000093.1, from coordinate 632 downwards.
TCCTCCTCGGTTACTTCCCCGGACTAATTCCATGCCAATTCGTTTAATATAACCCTGTTCTGTTACTAATAATAAACTGCCCTTTGGTGATAGGGTAATACATCCAATTAAATGCTCTTTTTGTCGTAACCGAGTGGCTTGGGAACCCTGGGCAGTTTTCCCCATGGGGGGCAGTTGTTCGTCATTGAGATCAAATCGTAATAGTCGCCCCCCGGAGGTAGCTAAAACTACTTTTTCATCGGCGTTAGATAGGGTAGCAAAACATAATTCGTCATCATCTTTAAGTTTAACAATCGTACTGCCTCGGTTGGTTAATTCCGCTAATTCTATTAGGGGTAAACGTTTAATTTTTCCCTGTTGAGTTAAGGTAATTAAATCGGTTTTATCGGGAAAAGCCGATAATAGAAATTGAGCAATCATTAATTCTTGCGGATTAATCGATGTATCTTTATAAGCAGAAGGAGATAATAAAGTAATAATAGGTTTGCCCTTAGACCGATTATTACCCACAGGAACATCCGCTACACTCAAGGGATAGGCTTTTCCAGTTCTCAACACCATGACCAGATTTTGACTGGTTTTAGTATTGTGGGTTTGGGTGATAAAATCATCGGTTTCCTCAATACTAATAG
>DATNRE010000092.1:0-1540 GCA_036703685.1 Candidatus Obscuribacterales bacterium | reverse complement strand
ACATGGAGGGGCGTTTACGAACGGCCTTTAATCCCTCCAACACTTTAATCTGATCCGCATTATAGGTACTCATATTTTATAATCCTAAAGGGAGATGGAGAAATATAAAAAAGATTGTGAAAAGGAATTGTCGGGAGCAGTTAATCGGAACTCGCTGGAACGGGCTGAAACCTTATCGGCGACTCCGTCCTATATATCATTTTTTCATTATATTTTCTTACAGTCCCGTCTCATCAAAAATTTTCATCGGCATGATCAAGGCTAAATACCCCGGATCCTGTTCTCCTTTTAAAATAGCCGGGCTCACGCCGTCATTGAGTTCCATGATCACCTGGTCGCTGTTCATTACCTGCAACGCGTCGATAAAATAGCGGGGGTTGAAACCAATATCTATTTTTTCTTCTTTGTATTCCAAAGACAAGCTTTCCTTCGCTTCCCCAATTTCCGGATTGATGGATTGAATTTCCATTTTTCCTTTGGTTAAAATGATTTTAACGCCCTTATATTTATCCGTTGAAAGAACGGCCATACGGCGCATGGAATCTAAAAAATCATTTTTAGGAATAGAGATAATTTTATCCTTTTTCTTGGGCAGAACTAAATTATAATCCGGAAACTTCCGATCCAATAACCGCATGATAAACACCATTTGGTCTTTGATGATCAGTCCGTTGTTCTCCTTAAACCCGAATTGGATTGGTCCCGGTTTATCTAAAATCTTCAGCAGTTCGGTAACCGCCTTTCGAGGCAAAAGAACTCCTTTGGGAAAAACCTCCTCATTGAACTCCCCTATTTCTTTATCCATCAGGGAAAGGCGGTGTCCATCGGTGGCGACCATTCGCAATATTTTCTGACCTTCCTGTTCCAGATGTTCAAAGTAGACCCCCGACAAGTTATAACGGGTATCCTCTATGGAAATAGAAAAAATGGTTTTTTGGATCATTTCTCTGATCAGGGACCCCTCCAGGGAGATTAACTGATTTTGTTCGGTTTCCGGTAGTGCCGGAAAATCCACGAGGGGCAAACCGACCAACTGGTACTGGATATCCTTACAGGATATGAACAAACGATTATTTTCATTCAAACGCAAACTAATATCACCGTCCGGCAATTCCCGGATGATTTCAAAAAATTTACGCGCCAGCACGGTAATTCCTCCCGGTTGCTTAATTCTGGCCGGGCAAGTAAGACGCAAACCTATTTGGAGATCCGTAGCTACAATATGGATACCTTCCTCGATGGTTTCAAGAAGGACGTTGGAAAGAATCGGCATAGAACTCTTCTTTTCCACAATTCCCTGGACCATCTGCAGTCCATCCAACAAAGGTTGTTTTTGGATGGTCAGTTCCATAGAGAGTTCTCCTTGAGAAAAATTAAGTATTAAAAAGTTTTAAAAATTATATAGATCTTTTTTATTATTTATTATTAGGACTCCAGAACAGGGAAAACTATAATAATTTATTGAAATAATTATAAAAAATATTAATGGGCCTTTAACGGTCTATTCTTGAACTATTTAACGGCTGGTGTTCTTTAATCC
>DATNRE010000091.1:0-23981 GCA_036703685.1 Candidatus Obscuribacterales bacterium | reverse complement strand
AGAACCGCGTTGCCCAATATGTTCAGGTTGTGGTGGATGGGCAACCGCTTGTCCTCTGCAATGGACATTATTACTGGTATCCGGGATCTCATCGGGATCGGGATATTCAAGTGCAGCAGGTTTTAGATTGGCTAGGAAAGCTTCCACCAGAACTACCCGTTGTCGCAGTCGGAGACTTTAATGGAACCCCTGAGACTTCAGCGATCGCGCTTATGCGGCAACAGTTCACGTCTGCCTATGCCACACACCACGGTCAAGAGCCAGTCTATACCTGCCCGACTCCCCTAGTGCGACGCAATTGGAAGAAAGTGCTGTGGCATACGTTGCGGCAATTGCGCTTCAATCACACACTTCGCCCTTGGCGGGGCACCTTAGATTACATCTTTGTCAATCACCATCTGCGGGTCAAGAACTGCCAATTAATACTGAACCAACCCGCTTCTAACAGTCGTACTCTCTATCCTTCTGACCATTTTGGCATCATGGCTGATTTGTACATCCTCCATTAAGCCTTGACATTTGATAAAAATAATTTCATTAAATGGTGGTGTTTCCTTGAAGATGCGAGCACCTCCTGAAATTATTTACACAAGGCTAGGCTCAAATTCAATATTTACAACAAATCATCTAATAGATTCGTAATTTCTCCCTGAGCATTTTGGCGATTATCGTCATAGGCCATCAAGATATTCACATCCTGGTGGCGGCTAAGTTTCTGCACCCGGCGGACATCACCATTGGTAGCATCGAGGGCGGCGGTGATGGAACTATGGCGGACACGGTGGGGTGACATCGGTTTGGAAATCCCGGCTTTTTTGGAGAACTCCCGCACTAGATGATAGATTCCACATCCCCCCAGGCGGTGTCCTTTGGTACAGTAATCGAGGGTACAAAATAAAGGAGCATTTTTCCTGACCCGTCCCCTAGCCGTTAGCCAATCCTGAATCGCGTCTAGGGTAGCCGCTCCTAATTCAATCTTTTCCTTTAGTTGCCATAAAACTTTACAGCGTGTCCTATTTTGCGCGGATCTCGGCTTTACCCCGTTAACCTATAGGCTACTGTTGTCAGATGGCAAAGGTTCCAGGGGTGGGTTGTGAAGATATGAGCGTATATTCACAGGGGTATCGTCAATAGGGGAAAGCATAGAGAGGATACTCACAGCCCCTCTAACCTGTTCGGGTTGAACCTCTAAATATTGCTGTAGTTGCTCAAGGTTGCGATGCCCTGAGACTTCCTGAATGGTTCGGAGTGGGATACCAGCATTACTCATCAAGGTTAAAGCGGTGCGACGCATTGAATGGGTACTAGCCCCATCAATCTCAACCCGGTCAAAAGCTTTTTTAAGAACCCGACTGGCAGAACGAGGGTTCAAATGAGTGGCTGGGTTGTCTCGGAACACACCACCGGGAAACAACCATTTTCTACCTGCTTCTGGTCTGTACTTTTCTAAATACCCCCTCAACTCATCAATCACTGGGATGGTTCGGGTGGCTAGTTTTCCCTTGGTGTTGGACTTCCGAAAGGTTAACTCAACTCTAACGTTGCCTCTCCTGTCGTAAACATCCAAGGTGTGAAGGGTGCAAGCTTCGTTAATCCTTGCCGCCGTAAACAAACAGACAGCAAAAATTACCCTATCTCTGAGGTTGTGCAAACCTTCATTAAATAGGATCTGGATTTCATCATGGCTGAGTATTTTGGCTTTCCCGTGTCTGTTTACTTTCATATAAGCACCCATACCCGTTAAGAGGATTGTTAGGGCGTGGGTAGTGCCTTTGCAAGTGGCTTAAAAAATCAATATGGTTTCGTGCAAAAGTTACACACAATGAAGTTCATTTTTTACATTCATCATTGCGGGTTGCTTATCCTTTTTATTTTGCTCATCTGGTTTCAGTGAATAATCCAAACGAGTCCAGACATATTGATTTATTTGCACCTCCTGTTATTCGTTATGTTATCGGTTATTGATTACGTTATTCATTACCTCAACGGGTCAATAAAAAACTAGACTGTAGAAAAGGCTTGAGGGGAAACATCAATAAATATCAGAGGATTAATAAAAATTAATAAATCTGTCCATGAGTTCAAGTCGGTATCCTGAAAACTGGAAAGAACTAGCTTTAGCGGTTAAGGAATCAGCTAACTGGCAATGTCAACGATGTGGTCGCGTTTGCCTTAAACCTGGAGAATCTTTACCTGATACCCTAAAACGCCGAGCTTATGTGTTGCAAGTCCATCATTGGAATCTTGATCCTGGTGACAATCGTTTAGAAAATTTAGTGGCTTTGTGTACCAGTTGCCACCTGGCTTACCATTGTCGAAGTCGTGGAAATATCTCACCTGGGCAGTTATTCCTTGACTTAAAACTACCCTAAAATACGGAAAAACCACCCCGGATGAGGCAGTTCCAAGAATTGTGATAGCCCATGATTTTAGGCGACAAAAGCAATCAGGAGCAGGGAAGTTACCAGCAGTGCAGCAGCAGCGGCTTGAAGGGCATAGCGACTTTGCTGTTCCGGTGAGGGGTATTCGGCAAAATAAAGTTTGGGTTCGGTAGCGTAGTTATTTAGGATGCCGTTTTCGTTGGTGGTTCTCATGGTGGTTTTCCTTGAATTTGCTTGTGTATGTAAATAAATGTAACGGAATGTTAAAGATTGTTACAGTGACTTGACTCAATAACCGAGGTGATGTTTGTCACAGGGAATTTTTGAATAATTTATTGGTAAAGGGGAGTTGACTGCAAAAATCAAGGCAATGTTTAATTAAAACCTAGCTGTAAGTACCAGAATAAGAGAAACCTCACTTATAAGTTTAATTAAAATCAGGTTCTCAAAGAATCCTTTAGATTAAGGTAAAGTTTAGCCAATACATTAATAACCCTACTGAAAGCCAATAAAGATAAGAGTTTTGACCTAAAGGTTTTATTATTCTTGACCCATGAGTGAATCAGCGAAACCTGGATCTATTGTGATTTGTCGAGAACGTCAATGGGTAGTATTGCCTTCTGATAATTCCGAAGTTGTCCGGTTACGGCCCCTGAGTGGTAACGAAGAACAAATCTGTGGGGTTTTTACCCGCCTCGGCTTAGAAAACATTAAACCTGCCCAATTTGATCCCCCTAACCCGGAAACAATTCAAAACCATACCGCCGCCCAACTACTGATGGATGCGACTCGCCTCAGTCTCCGCAGTGGGGCAGGGCCATTTCGGTGTTTGGGGCGGTTATCGGTGCGGCCACGACCCTATCAACTGGTTCCTTTATTGATGGCGTTGCGGTTAGAAACGGTACGGTTATTGATTGCGGATGATGTCGGGATTGGGAAAACCATTGAAGCCGGGTTGATTATTCGAGAACTGTTAGACCGAGGAGAAGCCAAACGAATGGCGGTTTTATGCCCCCCTCAACTGTGTGACCAATGGCAACGAGAACTGAAACAAAAATTCCATATTGATGCGGTTGTGGTACGTTCTGGTACAGTTTCCAAGCTAGAACGAAGTTTACCTTTACCGTTTAGGGATAAGGGCATTTTTAGTTATTATCCCCATCTGATTGTCAGTTTAGACTATGTTAAATCTGACCGCCACCGGGCTAGTTTTCGGGCTCATTGTCCCGATTTAGTAATTGTTGATGAAGCCCATACCTGCACTCATACAGGTGGAGAACACAGCACTCAACAACAACGCCATCAACTCGTCCAACAAATTGCTGAAAAATCCGATAGACATTTAATTCTACTTACCGCTACTCCTCACAGTGGAATTGAAGCATCTTTTTTATCCTTATTAGGATTACTAAATCCTGAATTTGAACAATTTAGCCTAGACCAATTAAACGAAAAACAACGGATTGAATTAGCCCGTCATTTTATCCAACGGCGACGGGTTGATGTTCAACAATGGTTAGGAAATGAAACTCCTTTTCCTGAACGAGTTTCCCTAGAAAAACCCTATTCTCTTTCTAAAGAATACCGTCAATTATTTGAAGCTGTCTATGATTTTGCCTGGAGACTGGTGAAAACCGCAGAGGAAACTCCCCTTAGTCATGCTCAACGACGGGGACGTTATTGGTCAGCTTTGGCAATTTTGCGCTGTGTGATGTCTTCTCCGGCGGCGGCAATTGCTACTTTAAGCCGTCAAACTGAAAAATATAGTGTTGTAGAGGAAACTTCTGATGATTTTGATGAAGAATTAGCCGCTACTTATGTTTATGATACCACCGAACAGGAACAAATAATAGATGTAGCCCCGACAACAATTGTTGAAAAGGGGAAACAAACTTTTAATGATTCTCAAAAACGCCAATTACGAGAATTTGTTACCCTAGCTGAACAACTACAAGGGACAAATGACCGCAAATTACATCAGGTCAAAACCCTAGTTAAAACTTTACTTCAAGACGGGTTAAATCCGATTATTTGGTGTCGTTATATTGCCACTGCTAAATATGTAGCCAACGCCTTGAAGGAATTAGAAACTAAAAAAACTAACTTACGGGTAATTGCGATTACTGGAGAACAATCAGAAGATGAGCGAGAAATCCGTTTACAAGAACTCAAAAATTCACCCCAACGGATATTAGTTGCTACGGATTGTTTAAGCGAAGGGATTAATTTACAGGAACATTTTACCGCCGCTATTCACTATGATTTACCTTGGAATCCTAATCGTTTAGAACAACGGGAAGGACGCATTGACCGTTACGGACAAACAGCACCGCAGGTTAAATGTTTTCTGCTTTATGGTCAAGATAACCCGATTGATGGAGCAGTTTTACAAGTTTTAATTCGTAAAGCTGTAGAAATTCATAAATCTTTAGGAATTACAGTTCCCGTACCAATGGATAGTAGTACCGTACAAGAAGCGGTGTTTAAATCTTTATTTGATAGAGCCGCAGAAGCGAAACAATTAACAATTTTTGATTTATTAGAGCATCAGGATTCTGCTTTGGGAGAAGTTCATAAAAGTTGGAATCAAGCGGTAGAAAGGGAGAAATTGAACCGGACTCGTTTTGCTCAACGGGCAATTAAACCAGAAGAAGTACAACAGGAGTTAATTGAATCTGATCAAATTTTAGGTAGTGAAACAGATGTGGCAGAGTTTGTTAAAAATGCTTGTGAAAAGTTAAGTTGTTCTTTAGTTAAACAGAAAAAAAGCTGGAAATTAGCCAATATTCCCCTTTGTGTCCAACCGATTTTAGGCAATGATTCAAGATTGATTACCTTTACTTCTCCTGCGTCGGAAGGAGTGGAATATATTGGGCGCAATCATCCCTTAGTTGAAGGATTAGCCCGTCATATTTTAGAAGAAAGTTTAGATGAACAGCAACGGGAACCAATAGCCGCCCGTTGTGGGGTGACGGTGACAGAAGGGGTATCGAAACCAACGGTTATTTTATTATTGAGGATTCGGCATTTATTAGAAAGTTCAAAAGGACAAATATTATTAGCAGAAGAAGCTTTGGTGAGGGGATTTACTGGAAGTCCGGCGAATGCTAATTGGTTATCGGCTGAGGAGTCTTTAGATTTACTTCAGTCCTGCGAACCTGTGGGCAATTTACCTATAGAAAATAAACGCAATCGGATTAATCAAATTTTAACTCGTTTGGATGATTTAGAACCGGATTTAAAAGCGATAGCTGAAGAACGAGCGCAGGTTTTATTAACATCTCATCAGCGTGTCCGGGCTATTACCAAGGAAGGAAAAGTTAAAGTTAATCCTCAGTTACCGATGGATATTTTAGGTCTTTATATTTTAATTCCTAAGTAATCAATTACTGTTGTAGGGCTTTAGCCCTTAATAAGATGCGCTGAAGCGCAACAACGCGCAACAACATAAAAAATGACCTTGTTTATGGAGTCTAAATTATGACTACTTTAACCGGAATCCAAATTGAAGGAAATTTAATTGCTCTTGATTTGACCATTGATATTGTCTCAAGGGATTTCAAGGGTCAGTTACCTGAGAATTTTGGCTTAAGTTCCAGTCAAAAGTTAGAAGATGAAATTGCCTTTGCTTGGGGAGAAGCGAAGGATTTATGGAATATTTTTCAACGCCGTTTAAGCCGCCTAGATGAGAAAGATATCGCCACCAGTGTCACCCGTGAATATTGGGCAGTTCCCTTATTAAAATTATTAGGATATAATCCCATTTATCAACCCAAAGCTGAAATTATTGATGAACAAACTTTTGCAATTTCCCATCGGGTTGAGTCGGGGGAAAATAAACCGCCGATTCATATTATTGGTTGTAAGAAGATTGATATAGAAAAATCTTCCCGGACTGGAAATTCTCGACTATCTGCTCATGGGTTAATGCAGGAATATTTAAACCGCACCGAGCATTTATGGGGTATTGTTACTAATGGGTTATGTTGGCGGTTATTGCGAGATTGTTCGTTAATGACTCGTTTGACTTATATTGAGTTTGATTTAGAACAGATTCTGAATGGGGAAAATTTTGCTGAATTTGGGTTATTTTATCGGTTATTTCACCGGACTAGATTACCTCAAGGAATTGAGGATACAGATGAATGTTTATTGGAGTTTTATCACCAGGAAACCTTACAACAAGGGGGACGGGTACGGGATAGATTACGGGATGGGGTGGAACGGGCAATTATTAGGTTAGGGACGGGGTTTTTACAGCATCAACAGAATCAAAATTTACGGCAATTAATTGAAGAAAATCAGTTAATTTCTAAGGACTTTTATCGGTTATTATTGTTTTTGATTTATCGGTTATTATTTTTAATGGTGGCAGAATCCCGTGATTTATTATTAGCGGGAGAGGATGCCGAAAATCTCAGAATTTATCGAGAATATTATAGCATTGAACGGTTAAGAGTTTTAGCAGAACGTCCCAGTTATCGCCGCGAAGGATTTCAGGATATTTGGCAAGGTTTGATTGTAACTTTTGCCTTATTTAATGAAAATTGGCGGGGTGAGGTGTTAGGGTTATCGCCCTTGAATGGGGATTTATTTGGGGAGAAAACCTTAAAAATATTAGAAGGGTGTGCAATTGATAACCATGATTTGTTGGTATCAATTCGGGAGTTATCTTTATATGAAAATAAGGGACAATTACGTCGGGTGAATTATGGAGCTTTGAATGTGGAGGAATTGGGGAGTGTATATGAAAGTTTATTGGATTTTACCCCCCAATTTAGACAACAAAATGGGGTGTATGAGTTTGTTTTAGTGATAGGAAGTGATAGGAAAACTACGGGGTCTTATTATACGCCTCCTGAGTTGGTAGCACAATTAATTAAGAGTGCTTTGGAACCTGTAATTGAGGAAAAATTGCGCTCGTTGTTGTGCTTTAGCGCAGAAGAAAAAGAAGGGGCTAAAGCCCAACAACAGGAACAAGCTTTATTAAGTTTAAAAGTCTGTGACCCCGCTTGTGGGTCGGGTCATTTTTTATTGGCGGCGGCGAGAAGAATTGGTAAGGAATTAGCTATAATTAGAACGGGTGAATCTCAACCCGCACCTGAAGCTTTAAGACAGGCGATTAGAGATGTTGTTCAACATTGTATTTATGGGGTGGATTTAAACCCGTTGGCGGTGGATTTATGCAAGGTGGCGTTATGGATAGAGGGGTTTTGTAAGGGTTTACCTTTGAACTTTTTAGACCATAGAATTAAATGTGGTAATTCTTTGGTGGGGGTGTTGAATATTTCCCATTCACATAAGGAGTGGAAGAATTATAAGGAGCAGATGGATAAGGATTGTAAGGAGCAAATGGATAAGGATTGGATACCAGATGGGGCTTTTAAAGCAGTGACGGGAGATGATAAGAAGTTGGCGACTTTATTTAAAACTCGGAATAAGAAAGAGAAGAAAGATATAGAAGTGGGTCAAGGGTCGTTGAATTTTGTTAACTCGGAAACGGGACGCAGTGAATATATAGAAAAGTGGCGAGAGTTTGTGGAAATATCGGAAACAACTCCGCAGGAAATCAAGCAAAAACAAAGTCAATATCAACTCAATCATAGTGAAAATAATCGGAATTGGTGGCGAGATTATTCGGCGTGTAATTTATGGACGGCGGCGTTTTTTACACCGTTAACAGAACAGAATTTACAGTTATTACCAACTACGGAGGCGTTAGAACAGTTATTAGGGGGAAATCCGGTGACTCAAAAGTTAGTTGATGCTGCAAATCAGTTAGCTGAAGATAAGCGGTTTTTTCATTGGTCTGTGGAGTTTCCTGATGTATTTGGGAAATCAGAAGTTGAAAAAAATGAGCAAAAAGACACTCTACTGCCGACTCCCGACTCCCGTAAAAAAGGTTTTGATTGTGTTTTGGGTAATCCTCCTTGGGAACGAATTAAATTACAGGAAAAGGAGTTTTTTGCTGCTAAAGATGTTGATATTGCTAACGCACAAAATAAGGCGCCTAGGGAAAAGTTAATTAAATTGTTATCTCAAAATAACCCTAAGTTATTACAACAGTTTGAGGATGCTAAACATGAAGCTGAAGCTCAAAGTAAGTTTATTCGAGAGTCGGGGCGTTTTCCTTTAACGGCTGTGGGAGATATTAATACTTATGCGGTGTTTGCTGAAACTACCAGAAAGTTAATTAATTCTCAGGGAAGGGTGGGAATAATTGTTCCTACTGGTATCGCAACTGATGATACAACTAAATTTTTTATACAAGATTTAGTAGAAACTAATTCTATAGATAGTTTTTATGATTTTACTAATAGAGGATATATTTTTAAACAAGTTGAAAGCACATTTTCTTTTTCATTAATTACTTTATCAAATAGAAATAGTAATCAAACTTTTTTAGCTTCTCAATTATGGAGTCTTAATCATTTAAAAGATAATGTCAGAGTTTATAGTTTAAGTCCTAAAGATATAAAAGCCGTTAATCCTAATACTCAAAATTTACCTATATTTTTATCAAGTATAGATGCTAATTTGATTTTAAGGATTTACAATAATACACCTATTTTTATTAATAAAGATACTGAAAAAAATTATTGGAATATCAAATTTCTTGCAATGTTTCACATGACTAATAACTCTAAATTGTTTAAAACAAAACGAGAATTAAAAGAAAATAATTATCAACTAAATAATAAAAATATTTTCACACAGAATAAAGAGATTTATCATCCTTTATATGAATCAAAATTAACAGATATTTATAATCATCGAGCATCCAGTTTTGAAGGAATAGAAGAATCAAAAATGTTTGGCACTAAACCAAAAACAAATGAACTAACATTAGAACAATTAGCAAACCATGATGAAGTAATTTTACCTAGATATTGGGCAGCAGAAAAAGAGATTAATCAAAAAATACCTGATTTTTGGAAATATCAATGGTTAATAGGTTTTCGTAATGCTATTAGTGCGGTTGCAGACTCAAGAAGTGTTAGATTTACTATTATTCCTCGATATGGTGTAGGAAATTCTATGCCCTTAATTTTTTTGGATAAACCGATTAAACAAATTTGTTGTTTAGTAGCTAATTTTAATTCAATTATTCTTGATTATGTAGCAAAACAAAAAGCAAGCGGAGGAAATTTAAACTTTTATGTTGTTAAACAACTCCCCATCATTCCCCCCGACTGGTACACCCCAAAAGATATTGAATATATCAGTAGTCGAGTCCTTGAACTCGTTTACACCGCTTGGGACATAAAACCCTTTGCTGAAGATATGGGATATGACGGAGAACCATTTATTTGGAATGAAGAAAAACGGGCAATATTAAGAGCAGAACTCGACGCTAAATATGCAAAATTATACGGTTTAACCCGTGATGAACTGCGCTATATTCTCGACCCTGCTGATATTTATGGCGCTGATTTTCCAAGTGAAACCTTCCGTGTTCTTAAAAATAAAGAAATTAATAAATATGGAGAATATCGCACCCAAAGGTTAGTATTAGCCGCCTGGGATAAAATAAAATAACCGTTGTTGCGCCGTTGTTGCGCTTCAGCGCAATCTTTTTAATCAAGAGGGGCTAAAGCCCAACAACGAATTAAAATTAAAGTTGGGAAATATGTTAGGATTTGAATAAGTTTAGTTTTAACCACCATTAACAATGAGATAAAACCATGACAGCATTCATTTTAAATAATCCAGAAATCGCCCCGATTACCGATGAACAATTCTATCAACTTTGTGCTGCTAACCGCGAATTAAAATTAGAACGAACCGCAAAAGGAGACTTAATTGTTATGCCACCCACAGGGGGAATAACCGGAAACCGGAATTTTAAATTAGCTCAACAATTAGCCAATTGGGCGGATACTGACGGAACCGGAATAGGGTTTGATTCTTCCACTTGTTTTAAACTTCCCAAGGGTGGAGAGCGTTCCCCCGATGCGGCTTGGATATCCTTAGAAAAATGGAATCTCTTAACCCCCGAACAGCAAGAGAAATTCCCGCCAATCTGCCCTGATTTTATCATAGAATTGCGATCGCCTAGCGATTCTTTAAAACCTTTACAAGAAAAAATGCAGGAATATATGGATAATGGCACTCGGTTAGGTTGGTTAATTAATCGCCAAAACCGCCAAGTTGAAATTTATCGTCAGGGACAAGAAAAGGAAATTTTAGAAAATCCTTCAACCTTATCAGGAGAAGATATTTTACCGGGATTTGTTTTAAACCTTAAATTAATTTGGTAATCCTGCCATGTTATGAACCTCACCAGATACAAGCAATGTACACAGAAGAACAAATTGAACAGCTTTGTGGCAATAAATATCTAAAATACTTAAAAAATAAAAATCAAGGAGGGAAAAATAATCAAAAGGGAAGTGACTATGAAACTAATTTTGCTGTATATAAACTGGCTTTGTTATCAAGGGGGGTCATTGAAAGAAACGAATTGATAAAATTTCATGCTCAAGTTTTTGCTTTTGTCGATGATTTAATTATTGAATTTACTAATAGCAATACATGGGAACACTACCAGCTAAAAAATTCCAAAAGTGTAACTTGGGGAGATGGATATAAATCTATAGCTGATGATTTTGCAATGCAACATAAGTTAAACACACATCATGGCAATAAAAAATCAAAACTTCATCTAGTAGTTAATTCTCAAACCGTATGTGATAATCTTAATCAAGAAATACCAATTCATATTAAATCATGCAGCATAGTTATTTACTTTTCCCCTGAATTGAACTTAGCAAAACTAATCGAAAAAGAGTCAGCTTTTTGTAATGCAGTCGAGTATTTATCTGCTTTTGAAAACCCTGAGCCAGATAAAATAGAATGTGTTGTGACGGTATTATTAGGCGCATGGAGAAGTCATGATAAGTCTGGAGTTTCCGTCATGGATATTCTTCAAAGATCTCAGAAGTTAATTCCGTCTTATATTCGTTCTTTTAGCCAAGAGTGGAGGCTTGACCCCGACGTTGAAAATATTTTAAGTAATATAGACAATTTCTCTTATAATCTGAATAAGGGTTTCCTGCATTGGAACTACGCAAACGAACTGGACAAAGGCACTTTACCTTATAGTATAGACACTGAACAATTTCAGAGATTTCAAGAACTGATTAAGAAAAGTGAACCAACTTCCTTTGAGCAGCTAGAGGTGTTTTTAATATGACTAGAGAATACTCATCTATTGTTAATGATCATATTCGCTCTTTACTTGATACCTTAGTAGACAAGACTATTAAACCAGAACTTTATCGAGAAGCCATGATTCAGCTTGGGGAGATTCTGGGTGATGTCCTTCTCACACAAATAGATAATACCCAAGAAAGTCTCTACCTTGCTTCTACAGTTGAAGATGCAGATTTTTTAGCCAAAGGAATATTAAGCCGACTAGAAAGTCAACTCAACTCAGTTGCGTTTGCTTGCTTTTGGAATCAAAGATTTTCACCTTTTGATATAGAGGATTTAAAAATAGCCCCTATTATCAAAAAATATCAAGAGAAAACATTAAGCGATGTTAATTACTTAGTAGTAATTAAATCTATTATTTCAGGAGCCTGCGTAGTAAAAACAAACCTAGTCAACCTTATCCAAACAATTAAACCGTCTCAGATTTTTATTGTAGCTCCTGTCATCTATTATACGGCTCAAGAGAATTTAAAAAATGAATTTGATAAAGATATTTCTGACAAATTCAAGTTTCTCTACTTTGCTAAAGATAACGAGCGTACCCAAGAAGGAGAAGTTATTCCTGGTATTGGTGGAATCGTTTATGAACGTCTAGGATTTAAAGGGCAAGATGATAAAAATCAGTATATTCCTGAAATTGTCAAGCAGCGTCGGTCTCGACTAATCAAAACTTCTTCTAAGTTAGACAATGTGAACTTAAAACCTACAACCAATTTAGATATTTTTGAACTCCGAGAACAAGTTATTTCAGATTACCGTAATTATATTGAAAGTTTCTTAAAAATCAGAGATCCTAGAATTAAAACCTTTATTCAAAACGAACTCGATAAAGGTCAGCTTTGGAAAGATCCCTTAGTGCAAATTAATCCCGCCTATAAACAAAGTGCTAGTATTGAAACCTTAATTCAACAAAATATTTTACATCCCGACTGTAAACGCTATTTTCCTAATTATAGATTTTACTATCATCAAGAACAAGCCTTTCGCCGTGCTAAACAACAAATTCCTTATGTATTAACAACAGGAACAGGTTCAGGAAAAAGTTTAACCTATGTTGTGCCAATTATTAGTCATTTACTTCAAAATCCCCATCAACAAGGATTACAGGCTATTCTAGTTTATCCCATGAATGCCTTAATTAATTCCCAAGCTGAAGAATTTAATAAATTTTTAGAAAAGGTTCCTAATTGTTTTATTACCGTTAAAAAATATACAGGTCAAGAAAGCTTAAACGAAAAAACAGAGATTCAAAATCATCCGCCCCATATTCTGCTCACCAATTATGTGATGTTAGAATTAATGTTAACTCGGATTTATGAAAACTCCCTGGTCAGTTCACCGGAATTAAAATTTTTAGTCTTAGATGAACTCCACACCTATCGAGGGAGACAAGGCGCTGATGTTGCTGTGGTTATTCGCAAATTAAGACAACGTTGTGGGCAAAATTTTCTCTGTATTGGTACGTCTGCTACTATGTCCACCGAAGGAAATCGTAGTAGTCGCCGTCAAACCGTTGCTGAAGTAGCCAGTAAATTATTTGGGGTTAAAATAGAACCCGATAATGTCATTGATGAAACCCTAGAAAAAGCCATTCAACGACCCTATCCTACTATTCAAGAATTACAAATTAGTTTAACCCATGGGTTGCCCCCGGAAACAGAACAAACCTTAGAAGCATTCAAACAACATCCCCTCAGTGCTTGGATAGAAATGCAGTTAGGACTCCAAGAAGAAGACGGTCATTTAGTGCGGCGAACTCCAATTTCCCTACAGTCCGGTGCTGAAAATTTAGCTCAGGAATTGAGTTTTTCTCCTGAAATTTGCCTTGATATTCTTAAACAAATGCTGTTATGGGGAAGTCAGACCAAAGGAATGGCATTTCGACTGCATCAGTTCATCTCCCAGGGGGGAAGTGTGTATGCCACCTTAGAAGCCCCTGAGCAACGGTTTCTCACCTTAGAGGGACAATATACCACCACCAATAACCGCTTACTGTATCCGTTGGTCTTCTGTCGGGAATGTGGGCAGGAATATTACGCCGTGCGTTACGATCGCAATACCGAACAAGTTACGCCCCTATTAGCCGCCAGTCTCGATACAGAGCCCGATAGTGATATTCAAGAAGGATATATCACCCTCGATGAAGATGGACTCTGGGAAACCACCGACCAAGACCGTTTACCCGATACTTGGTTTAAGGTAACAAAAAAACGCGGACGGGAACCTAAACCCGAATATCAAAAATTTATTCCTCAAAAATTATTTGTATTCCCAGATGGACGAGTTAGCCACTTAGGAATTGCTAAAGATTCAGAGAAGCCTACCGTTTGTTGGTTTGTGCCAAAACCATTTTTAACTTGTTTAAATTGTGGTGTTGTTCATGACCGTAAAAAGAACGAATTCAGCAAATTAGCCCGTCTGAGTTCAGAAGGTCGCAGTACCGCCACAACCTTATTATGTTTATCAACAGTCAGCCGTTTAAAAGATTGTTCTGCTATTAACCCCACATCCGCTAAAGTTTTAAGTTTTACCGATAACCGTCAAGATGCTTCTTTGCAAGCCGGACATTTTAATGATTTTGTCCAAACCAGTTTTTTAAGGTCGAGTTTATATAGTGCGTTACAAGCTAAAAAAGTTTTAACGCATCAAGATTTAGCTATAGAAGTGGTTCATAAAATGAGGTTAACTCAGGAAGATTATGCTCAACAAGTGAGTGATTATAGCGATCGCAATCAGCAAGCCTTTCAGCATTTAGTTGAATATCGGCTTTATGAAGATTTACGCCGAGGGTGGCGAATTGTGCAACCGAATTTAGAGCAATGTGGTTTATTAGCCATTGAATATTCTAATTTAGAAAACCAATGTAAAAACCCTCAATTGTGGCAAAAATTTCCTGATTCTATTTTATTACAAGCCACTCCTCAACAACGGTTTACGGTGATTAAAACTTTTCTTGACCAACTACGGCGTGAGTTAGTAATTGATGCTCAGTTATTACAAGATCAAGAAACAGAAAAGTTAAAACGGGAAGTCAATCAAGCGTTGAAAGAACCCTGGACAATTGACCTGAATCAAGTGTTATATGAAGCGAGAGTTGCAACATTAGTTTCAGGAACAAATCAAAATAAAGGTAAAAATAAAACTCAGGTCAAACTGACATCAAATAGTAAACTCGGTCGTTTCTTGCGCTCTGACCGTGCATGGCCCTGGTTAAACGTGAGTTTATCAGAACCAGAATATGAGCGTTTAATTGAAACTTTTGTTAATCTTCTCTGTGATGCTGGGTTTTTAAAAAGAAATGGAGATGAAGTTCAGTTACGGGTTGATTGTATGCTCTGGAAAGCTCAACAACTCTCTCAACTTTCCCCTGATATTTTAACCGCTAAACGGCTACAAGGAAGCGAATTAATGGCGATAGATGCTAATTTGTTTTTTCAGAAATTTTATCAACAAAATGCTCAAACGATTAGCACAATGGAGGGGCGGGAACATACAGGTCAAGTTAATAATGAAAACCGTCAAAAACGAGAAAATAAGTTTCGTCAGGGAGACTTAGCTGCCTTATTCTGTTCTCCGACAATGGAATTAGGAATTGATATTGCTGACCTCAGCGTTGTGCATTTGCGAAATGTTCCCCCCTCTCCGGCGAATTATGCTCAACGCAGTGGCCGGGCCGGACGGAGTGGACAACCTGCTTTAGTGATTACCTATGCTTCGGCCGGAAGTGGACATGATCAATATTTCTACCATCGTCAGCAACAAATGGTAGCCGGGGTTGTAGCGCCACCTAAATTAGAGTTAGGAAATCAGGATTTAATTCAGTCTCATATTTATTCCTTATGGTTAGCTTATACGGGGGCTGATTTAGGGGATTCAATGAATAAAATTCTGGATTTGGATTTACCCGACTATCCGCTTAAAGATAGCTTAAAACTGCAATTAACGTTAACTAATCAAACCTTAAATAAGTGTTTACAAGCCGCAGAAATTATTTTAGCAGATGGTTTTTGTCAAGGAGATTTGAATAAAGCCCGTTGGTATTCAAGGGATTGGTTAAAATTGACTTTAGATAATGCTTTAGCAACTTTTGATAAAGCTTGTGGGAGATGGCGGTTATTGTATCAAGAAGCGGTTAAACAGTTAGAAGATGCTCGAAATACCATTGACCGTTTTCGTGGTGGAGGAATTACCCAAGAAGAACGTCAGAAAGCTGAAAATGCCCAACGGGAAGCTCAACGACAAATTGATTTACTGATAGGTCAATGTAATTCCCAGTCTGGGGTTAGTAATTTTGAGTTTTATCCCTATCGTTATTTAGCTTCTGAAGGGTTTTTACCAGGGTTTAATTTTCCTCGTCTTCCGGTTCGGGCGTTTATTCCCTCTGGGAATGATAGCGATTTTCTATCCCGTCCCCGGGTTGTGGCAATTCGAGAATTCGCCCCTCGGAATATTGTTTATTATGAAGGGAATAAATTTCAAATTGTTAAATCAAAAATTCCGGTTAGTGGTTTAGAATTTAATCAAGTTGCTACTTGTTTTAAGTGTGGTTATTTTCACGAAGGAACTCAAACGAACCAAGATAATTGTGATAATTGTGGCTCACGATTAACCCCAAATTCATCAGGAACTCCTGCTTATTTAGCTAAAGTCTTAAAAATGGATACGGCTTCCACCCAACGGCGGGAAAGAATTACCTGTGATGAGGAAGAACGGTTAAAATATGGCTATGATGTTACGACTCATTTTCGCTATGCCAATCAACGCCAAGATTTAGCTCAAGTTGTTGCTGATGATGGCACAGAACTTCTGCAACTAGCTTATGGAGAAACGGCTGAATTGTTGAGAATTAATCGTGGATTACGTCGAACTGGAGAACGAGGGTTTAAGTTAGATTTAAAAACCGGATATTGGGGAGATTCTACAACAGAAAATATACCCCCAGGGCAATTGCAGACCGAAGTGAGTTTAACGGTTTCTGATACGTCTAATATTTTAATTATTAAACCTGTTCAGTTACCAACTCAAGATACTGAAGGTTATCTAGCTTCTCTACAATTTGCCTTATCCCGGGCAATTCAAGCGGTTTACAAGTTAGAAGAAGATGAGCTTTCTTGTGAACGAGTCGGAGAAGAAAACTATTTATTATTTTGGGAAGCGTCTGAAGGGGGTGCAGGAGTTTTATCTCAGATTTTAGATAATCCTTTATCCTTCCAAACTTTGGCTGAAGCTGCATTAGAGATTTGTCATTTTAAACAACCCAAACCCAGTTGTACAATTGCCTGTTATGAGTGTTTATTATCCTATCGGAATCAATTTGATCACCCCTTACTCAATCGTCATTTAATTCGAGATACTTTAGAAAAATTAACCCATAGCACCTTAAACCGTTCTTCTGGTACATTCTCCCGTGATGAAGAATATCAACAGTTACTCGCTCAAACTGACCCCAATTCTGAGTTAGAGCGTGTTGTTTTAAAAGCTATCTATGACCGAGGAATGAAGTTACCCGATGCGGCTCAATTCTTCTTTCGTAAAGTGAATTGTAAACCCGATTTTGTTTATCATCAAGCTAAAATTGTTCTATTCTGTGATGGTTCTGTTCATGACCATCCTGAGCGTCGGAAACAAGACCGAATTGAGCGAGAAAACTTTCAGTTTGATTCAGGTTATACAGTCATTGTTATTCGTTATGATGATAATTTAGAAGTCAAGTTAAATGAATTATTGGCTCAGATTTAGGAATGAAAAATAAATTGATGAGTCCTGTGTTTAAGACTTATCTTGCAGTAAATTACAACGGCTACCTGTTCAACACCAGATCACGCTACGTCAAATGGTTTAACCTTGGCACGTCGTTTAAAACTCTCAAAGTCAATAACCTTAGACTTCTTAGCAGTTTCCCAGACTGTCTTAATTACGTCAGAAATTGAGGGTAAAACAACCAGAACAAGCTGACCAAGATTTTTATTCTTCTTTCCAGCAACTTTCATGACACGAGGCATATCAGACCAGTCAGGCAAGACCCAAAAAACTTCATCGTTGGCAACAACTAGATGCTTATCTGCAAGTTTTGTGTCAAATCCGCTTTCATCAAGGAATTGAACAATCTTCCTAACCGTCTGTAATGAAACCTTTTGTCTGAGATCATTGATAGCGCGGATCTCTAAAACTTGATTCCAACTGTAAATGACTGTGGGCTTTTTGGAATTCCCGTACTTTTCTGGTATGACAACTTCTGTCCGATCTAAGTAGGCTAGACGGCTAGATGTAGTCTTTGTTAAAGCTAGGGTTTCCTGGCGAGTAAAGCCTTCCATAACATTTCCAGAAAAATTTAATATTTAGGATTGTACCATACATACACATTAGTAAACGTTGTGTTATATTGTAAAAGTTAATCCAGACTAGGAGTTAAGCTTTTTATGTCTCAAGGCAAAGATCAGCATATTGTTCCCCATCCTGATGGCTGGGCTGTTCTGTGTGAGGGTGCGAGTAAACCAACTCAAGTTTTCTCTACTCAGCAAGAAGCAATCAACAGGGGGCGTGATATTGCTAAAAATCAACAGTCTGAATTGCTCATCCATAATCGAGAAGGAAAAATCCGAGACAAAAATAGCTATGGAAATGATCCTTATCCACCTAAAGGTTAATTGATCATTGTTTTAACTAAATGTGTCGTTTCTTGGTATCTCTAGGGTAACTTTTTGACTGAATAGTGGCTAGAAACGATTAAAATTGACGAAGCACTCAGGAGAGTAATTTATTATGTATGACCATGATTTATGCCAATTTACTCAAGATTTAGAGCAAAAATTTATTAAATTTTAATTAGTTTTTAAGCAATAATTAAATAAATCAAAAATATAAATATTTTTATCAATATATTAACCATGACCCTTTGTATTAATCCTAATTGTTCACATCCCAAAAACTCCGATGACCTTTTAATCTGTTCTGGCTGTGGTTCCAAGCTACTGTTAGAAGGGCGTTATCGAGTTCTTCAAATGTTAGGTGAAGGAGGTTTTAGTAAAACCTATGAAGTTACAGATAGCAGACGAAATCCTAAAGTTCTCAAGGTTTTAACAAAAGATACTCCAAAAGCTATCGAGTTATTTAAACAAGAAGCCAACATTTTATCTCGGCTTAATATTTTAGGAATTCCTAAAGGTCAGGAATACTTTACCTTTTTTCCAGCTAATCAGGAAAAACCATTACACTGTTTTGTAATGGAAAAAATCAATGGTGAAAACTTAGAAGAATGGATGGAGAAGCGAAGTAACCAACCTATTAGTGAAAATCGAGCATTTCTCTGGTTAAAAGAACTGACTTATATTCTTCATGATCTCCATGAAAATAAGTTATTTCACCGCGATATAAAGCCTTCTAATATAATGTTAAGAACTGATGGACTGTTGGTACTTATTGACTTTGGAACAGTGCGGGAAATTACCCAAACCTATGAGGAAAAACTTAGTGCTAAACAAGTTACTACTATTCACACTCCAGGCTATGCCCCCCTTGAACAAGTTACAGGTCAAGCTGTCCCTCAATCTGATTTTTTCGCATTGGGTCGAACTTTTATATTCTTGTTAACAGGTAAACACCCATCGGAACTGGGAGATGCTTATCAGCATGATCTCTGCACTGATGAATTAGAAAATTGGCGTAATGAAGCCCCTGACGTTTCACCTGAATTCGCCGATTTTATTGATAAAATGATAGCAAGCTATTTCAAAGAACGTCCTAACAATACCCAAGAAATTTTGCAAGGGTTGGAAGAACTTGATAAAGTTTTATATCCACCCATAGTTATGGATTGGGAAAGATATTGTTTACATCGCAAATTGCAAAAAATGAAGAGTAATGAAAAACTTTGGTCAGATCTTAGCCAAATATCTGAACATTGTTTTTTTGATGCCTTGTTCTCGGATACCGAACCTAATTTGCAAACTTTTAAGCTTGAAAGGACTTTAGGGGATGTGGCATCTGGGCATTCACGCTCTGTTCAATGTGTAGCTATCAGTGCAGATGAAAAACTTGCTGTTAGTGGTAGCGATGATTACACCTTAAAAGTGTGGAATTTAATCAATGGAGAGGAACTTTACCACCTAGAAGGTCACTTAGGCAGTGTAAATTCTTTAGCAATTAGCCGAGATAATGAGTTATTAGTAAGTGGTAGTTCTGATAAAACTATCAAGTTGTGGGGTTTAAAGGATGGAAAGCTAATTAAGACTCTTTCTAAAGCTAATAAAGTAATTACTTGTGTTGTTTTTGATCCTCATAAACCTGTCATTTATAGTGGTAGTACAGATGGGGTTATTAGGACGTGGAATATAGAAACTGCACAAATAACTCATGCTTTCCCCAAGCACCTTAATACTATTACTGGTCTAGCCATTACCCCAAATGGGCAAACTCTTATTAGTGGGAGCAATGACCAGACCATCATTGTTGGAACTAACTATACTTTCAAACATTCTACTGTGCTGATGTGTTTAGCAGTTAGCTCTGATGGGAAACTTCTCGTTAGTGGGAGTTATGATGGAGAGATTAAACTATGGGATTTGGACACAGGAAAACCGATTAAAACTTTAAAAGGGCATACGGCTTCTATCTTATCTGTAGCAATTAGTGTAGATGGACAGATTGTTGCTAGTGGCAGTGAAGACAAAACTATCAAAATTTGGAATTTGGATACTGGAGAGGAAATTCAGACTTTAGAACAAAATTTGGGTGCTGTTACCTCAGTCGCAATTAGTCAGGATGGAAAAACTTTAATCAGTGGAAGCCAAGATTGCAGCGTAAAACTATGGAAGTCCATATTTTAATCGTTATAAATAAAAATGGTTAAGGTGTTTGAGTAGCAACTGTGCAGAAAGTGCCGTTAAGGATTTGGCTTTGACTGTACCCGTTAAACCTTAGTTGAATTGGTACAAAACGGATTCAGATTTGTTAAGAAAAGTCAACTTCTAAAACCTATACTGTAATTGATTTTAGCCTTACCGTAAGTTTCTGTACGATTGCTACTCCAACCTTTCTACTGAGGTGCAGCTTCCTGGGGGTCTTTCGGTTTTTTCTCAAACACTTGAATCGCGGGGTCAGCCAAGACAAAGCCATCGGGAGTGGCTTCTCCCATCTTCCCAGCAATCGCCGCCACCCACATCGGATAATTCGCTTGCGCTTCCTCTAGTTTTTTGAACATTTTCGGCTTCACTGTGATTGTGAAGATTCTGCCATCACAGTCCACCGTAAATTGCTTCCAGTTATTCTCAACGGTCTGAACATCCGTTGGAAATTCCGTAATTTTAAGGGTTAATTCCAGCTTCCCTGTAACTGCCATATCTTAATGAGGATGATTTCAACACCATCCAGATTGTAAACCCAAACTAGGCAATATTTGAAAGACATAAATACATGACTACTTTACAAAACTTTACGTCGTGATAAATTTTGCGCGTATCTTGTCTTTACCCCACGATGAAAGTATCGAGGTTTGGGTTTTTGGTTTAATGGGCAGCGTTCGCTGCCCTTGCAAAATTAGTTAACAGTAAGCCAAATTTACTGTTAGCAAGTTAATCAGTAATCACTAATTGAAAGTTGTAATTGGGGAATAGGTTTTGTATATTTTCCTAGATGTAGATAGTCCCATGTTGCTAATGCAATCATTGCTGCATTATCTGTAGACCACCTCAACGGTGGAAGGCAAAGCTCTACACCCATATCATTACAGAGATGCAAGGCTCGGGAACGAAGTTGTGGACTAGCGGCGACACCGCCCACAATAACCAAGGAAACAGGAGGTTTCTCAGTCAGAGCTCGGCGACACTTTGTCAGAAGAGTATCCATAACAGCCTCGACAAATGATGCAGCAACATCCTCAATAACTGTTGTCTTTTGTTCCGACAAGTATCTTGATACTGCCGATTTAAGCCCTGAGAAGGAAAAGTCTAAACCATCGTTTATCATTGGTCTCGGAAAGCGGATAAAAGCATTTCCCTTTAAAGCCATCCTGTCAACAACTGGTCCACCAGGATAACCAAGGCCTAACATTCGTCCAACCTTATCATAAGCTTCACCTACTGAATCATCCCTTGTTGAACCGAGAAGAACAATGTTTGTAGGATTTTCCATATAGGCAAGGAAAGTATGCCCTCCTGATACAAGTAATAGAACAGCAGGATATTTCACTCGTGTCTGCTCAAGATCGGCACTACGTAAGTGACCACGAAGGTGGTTAATCCCAATTACTGGTAGCCCCCAGCCCAACCCTAAGCCTGCTGCTGTATTTAGTCCTACTAACAACGAACCAATTAAGCCAGGACCTCGAGTAACTCCAATTGCCCGTAGATCCTTGGGCATTATACCTGCTTCTGAAATGGCTTGCCCAATTGCTGGAACAATCGAAGATATATGGGCTCTGCTTGCAAATTCAGGGAAAACACCCCCATATTTCGAGTGTATTTCTGTCTGTGTTGCAACTACTGACGACAAAACTTTGCCTTCAACATCTACTACAGCTACTGCTGTATCATCGCAGGAAGATTCAATACCTAGAACAAGATTGCTCATTGTTATTTACTTGAGAAATTCTCTTAACTCTAACTCAGGAATATCACCAAAACGCTCTACAACAGGTGGATTTAAGCGACAGTTTATCAGTGTTGACGGAACAGTTCTGATCTCTCCTACATCAATCATCTTATCAGGCTTGCCATTGAGCTGATCTAGTATTTCTTGCAAACTTTTGGGAGTGGAGAGACCATGTTTATTCGCACTTGTAACTAACAAGGGTCCAGTTTCTTTTAAAACTGACAATAACCGTTGGTCATTGGGAATCCGTATTGCTACTTCCTCTCGATCTTTAAGCCAAGGTACTAAAGGTTTATCCTTAAATCCCAGTGCTAGCGTGAGTGCGCCCGGAACAAATCGTGACTTCAGTAATCGCCTCGCACAGTTATTTATCTCAATTCCTAAAGATTCCAATTCATTAACTGAGGATACCATTATGGGTAGGTTTAAATGTCTTGGCCTGTTTTTAAGCGTATAAAGTCTCTCAATGGACTCTTCAAAATCTGGTTTAACCGCAAGCCCATATACAGTGTCTGTAGGAATCAGAACGACGCCACCGTTTAAGAGACAATTGACTATCTCATTTACTTCATGATTCATGTTGGTTTGTGTTTACCTGTAATTAAGTGACTTAGGAATGAAAAATAAATAACTTGCACAATTAAACCCTGGAAACCCTTATCTACCGTAAACTATTGCTCAATTAGTCACCTTATTGGTTTTCCATTCCTTAAAACTAATTCAAGTATTATCTCCACTAGAAGCTCTTGGCTTTAAAAGTAATTTACTGAGAAGCGTATATCTAAGTCCACTCTTCAATTGCCCAGAATGGTGTAATACCTAAAGCTGATTGTATTTTCTCAAATGAAATGTCTCCTTCTCTCACTAATTTCAATTTTTCAGCATCACCAGTAACATGAACTACTGTAGATTGATTTGCATAAAATTCCTTACCTTCTACAGCAGCTCCCCACATAATATTTCTCAGGTTTTCATTTTCCATTCCTTTTTTAACTATTTTAATAGCCTGCTCAAAATCTTTGACAATTTTATTATTATCTAATGGATCTCGAACAGCAACTGTTGTCATTGTGTATTTGGTAAACCAAGATGCAACATTACGTTCAATAAAGCTATCAGGTATTCTTACACCAATAGTTCTATCGTCACTTCCTGCTACTTCCGAAGTAAGTTCCTTTGGTAGATTTTCCTTAACATTGCAAACAACTGTAATAGGGCCTGGAGTAAATGTTTCGAGTAAACTTGCAGAAACACTATTCAAGCAGATAAACTCCTCTACCATAGCGAGATTTGCAAAGCATAGAGAAATAGGATCTGTTAATTTACGCTCTAAAAGAGTGTTGATGGTTCTTCGTACTTCTTTGTCTTTAGCAAGCGCTGCTACTGAATAGCCAGTATCACTTGGTAGTAGAACAAATCCACCTAATGACAAGCAGTTTTTAATATGCTGCATTGCAGATGTAAAAATGGCACCAGAATCGGTTAGATCTTTTCGTGTAATTTTAAGATTTGGTTCAATCATAGAATATTGCAGATTGTTCATTTATTGGAACAGGTGGATAGGATAAGCTTTTTCTCTGAGATAGAATTGTATATTCCATATCAATAAAAGTTCTAGCCCGACAAACTTTTACATCGGTAGAATGAACCCCACAATTGTGCATAAGGTCATAAATAATGTTTATATGGGCTCCAGCAACACTAAATTCACAAAGATCTGATGTCACTTCCTTAACAATCTTTTCAAGTAGGCCAAATCTCATAGTAGTTATCCTACCACGATTGTAAAGACCTGCA
>DATNRE010000090.1:0-5392 GCA_036703685.1 Candidatus Obscuribacterales bacterium | reverse complement strand
CTGTAGTTTGGGTAGTTGCAGAAACGGAAAATGCAGCCCAAAAAGCAGCAAAAACTCTCAAAATTGACTATGAAGTTTTAACCCCAATTTTAACAATTAAAGACGCAATACAAAATAATAGTGTTCACGCCGATAAAAATATTATGCGTCGGGGAAATATTGCTAATGCTTTACAGGAATCTGAGTTTATTTTAACCGGAGAGATTGAAATTTCAGGTCAAGATCACTTTTATTTAGAAACCCAGGTCAGTTGGGTTATTCCTAATATGGAAGACCATTATCAAGTCTATTCCTCTACTCAACATCCGAGTGAAACTCAAGCAATTATTTCAGAGGTTTTAGGGATTCCTAGAAATCAAATTGTAGTCACTTGTTTACGCATGGGAGGAGGGTTTGGAGGCAAAGAAACCCAAGCTAATCCTACCGCAGCGATCGCCGCTTTAGCCGCTCAAAAAACCGGACGTCCGGCGCGAGTTCGACTCAAACGGGATCAAGATATGATTACCACTGGAAAACGCCATCCTTTTTTCGGTCAATATCAAGTAGGATTTAACTCAAAAGGTCAACTTTTAGCCCTAGATATTGATTTATATTCCGATGGCGGTTGGAGTGCGGATTTATCCTTTCCTATTTTACAACGGGCGATGTTTCATCTGGATAATTGTTATTATATTCCTAACTTAGAAATTCGAGGTCAAGTCCTGAAAACTAATAAGGTTTCTAATACGGCTTTTAGGGGATTTGGGGGGCCACAGGGCATGGTAATTATTGAAGAAATCATTGATAGAATTGCGCGTAAACTAGGCTTACCTCCTGAATTAGTTAGAGAACGTAATTTTTATCATGGAGAAGCAGAAACCAATACAACCCATTATGGTCAAGAAATTTTTGATAATCGTATTGTAAGGGTCTGGGAGGAAGTCAAATTAAACTCTAATTTTGCCCAGCGAAAAATAGAAATAGAAGACTTTAATCAAAATCATAATTATCAAAAACGCGGGTTAGCCATTACCCCAGTTAAATTTGGAATTTCTTTTACCAAAACCGAATATAATCAAGCAGGAGCTTTAATTTTAATTTACCTAGATGGGAGTATTCAAATTAATCATGGGGGGACGGAAATGGGTCAGGGTTTACAAACTAAAATGTTACAGGTTGCTGCCCAAGCATTAGGGGTGAATATTGAACGATTTAGAATCATGCCCACGAGTACCGATAAAGTACCAAACACCTCGGCTACGGCTGCTTCTAGTAGTTCAGACTTAAATGGTCAAGCGATAAAAAATGCCTGTGAAATCCTTAAAAGACGACTATCAAAAGTTGCTGCCAAGTTGTTAAATATGGATGAACCTCAAGAATTAATTTTTGAGAAAGATTGGATTTATTGTCAAAGTTATCCCAGTCAAAGAATAGCTTTTAATCAAGTGGTTAAACAAGCCTATAATCAACGGGTCAGTTTATCTACAACGGGCTATTACCGTACCCCCAATATTTACTATAATCCCAAAATAGGCAAGGGTAGACCCTTCTATTATTATGCCTATGGTGCTGCCGTTAGTGAAGTGGAAATCGATGGATTTACGGGAACTTTTAAATTGCGCCAAGTGGATATTGTTCATGATGTGGGAGAATCCTTAAATCCTTTAATTGATATCGGACAAATAGAAGGAGGTTTTGTCCAGGGAATGGGATGGTTAACGATGGAAGAATTGGTCTGGGATGACTCGGGAAGATTGAAAACTTTTGCTCCGAGTACCTATAAAATTCCGACAATTAAAGAAGTTCCTAAAAATTTCAAGGTTAACTTATTAAAACGAGCGTCCCAGGATGGGGTAATTTATGGCAGTAAAGCGGTGGGAGAGCCTCCTTTTATGTTAGCAATTTCGGTTAGAGAAGCGATTAAAGAAGCTATTGCAGCCTTTAGTCAAATCGATTCGTTTTTTTTAGCTTCTCCTGCTACCCCAGAAGCAATTTTAAATGCCATTGAACAGGTACAATCAAAATTAGTTGATTGTTAAAATAATTGCAATTATTCATCTAGTTTTCTATTGATTACTTGCCTTTCTTGTGTTATAATGATTCAATTCTACCAACAACTGATTCAAGTTTTAAATCAAGGGGATGTGGTGGTGGCAACCGTCACCCGGGTTAAGGGTTCAGTCCCGCGAGAAATGGGGGCTAAAATGATCATTTGTGCCGATGGTCGAACCTTTGAAACGATTGGAGGGGGTGCGGGAGAATTTAAAGTTATTCAGCAAGCGGGGGAAGTTTTAAAAACCGGAAAAAAGCAATTAGTTGAAATTGACTTATCCGGTGCATCTGAACGAGAAACCCAGGGGGTTTGTGGGGGACTAATGCAGGTTTTATTAGAAAGATGGTCAGGGGAAAAAGCGATCGCATTAACGGAAAAAATTTTACGGAATTTAGAAATAGGAAAATCTGTTATCCTTGTAACTTATTTTGATAAAACTTTTCCCTATGTACTGCCCGAAAATAACCCAATTTTAATTTCTGATCAAACCTTTATAGAAACCTTGAAACCCTCGCCCACTTTATTAATTATAGGCGCGGGTCATATCGGAGAAAAGTTATCTAAAATAGCTGATTTTATTGGCTTTAAAATTATAATCCAAGACTCTCGGACTGAGTTAACCCATCCCGAACGATTTCCGCCCCAGGCTCAAATTTTTAATCAAAGTGTTAGCAATGTTTTGGAACAACTTACATCCCATGATCATCTCTATATTGCCTTGGTAAGCCGAGGATATATTTATGATATTGAAGCCTTAAGGGTAATTTTAAATTGGGATTTATCCTATCAATATATTGGCATGATAGGGAGTCAAAAACGGATTAACTGGGTTTACCAAGATTTACAAGAATCTGGAATTTCTTCCCATCAACTCGAAAAAATTCATGCTCCCATCGGATTAGAAATTGGGGCGTTAACCCCTGAAGAAATCGCCGTTAGTATTGGTGCAGAATTAATTCGAGTTTATCGAGAAAAACAGAAACCCTAAGTTTGAGGCGGTTTCAGCTAAAGCTCTGAATTCAGATAGGCTTTACATTGATTCAGAATCCGAGTATCATTTTCACTGGGATGAGGAAGACGATGAAATCCTTCTAAAACCAAATCATTTTCGCTCACCTGACCTCCGACCGTGGCGACAACCGCCGTATTATTTAACCCAATTTGATAGGAATGAGTCTCTTTAGTGTAACTTTCAATAATCTTTAAACTCAGATGATTTCCTTCAGGAATTCCGGTAAAACAGTCAAAAGATGAGCGCGGCATATAAAACGCCCCGGTGAGTTGACCTTGTTTAACTTCAAATACCATATAGGATTGTCCAATTTGTTCCGGTTGAGGAGATTCACCATAGAGGTAAACTCCATCTTTAAGAAAATTACGTTGGACAACGGCCGTTTCTGAATCGGTATTCCTAGGATTTTGTGAAACTAAGACGGTGTTCGCCGAGGCGACTCCCCCCACCATAGTTAAGGCTAAAGTCGTATTCAGGAGGGAAAATCGGGCAAATCCCCGACAAAATCCACTCCAAGATGAAATAGAATTGAGCAGTTGATCAAGCATTTTTTGAATCTCCTGCGAAAAGGCATTGATAACCGAATCTCTAGCTACACCATCAATTCAGTTGATTTCGGTAAAACTTACTGCTAATTGCAACATACAATACTATTTTGAAATTCTTTTGAAGTGGGTACTTCCTTTTCGATTAACCTAGATCCCTAATTCAGTAAACTAGATTAAAGCGTTTCAATAGTACGCCCACCAGAGGTATGATGACGTTACGGAGCAACTAAGGGAACGCAAAATTAAAATGCGAATTCTATTTGTCGCCGCAGAAGCGGCACCTTTAGCAAAAGTAGGTGGGATGGGAGATGTGGTCGGTGCATTGCCGCAGGTTTTGCGGGCAATGGGACACGATGTTCGCATCTTTATGCCCTATTATGGCTTTCTCGCCGATAAGATCAAAGTCCCAAAAGACCCGATCTGGTGGGGAAATGCCATGTATCAGCGTTTTGCTGTCTTTGAAACGGTATTTCCCAAAACGGACGTGCCATTATATTTATTTGGGCATCCCTCTTTTATGCCTCGTCGCGTTTATTACGGAGAGGA
Organism: Candidatus Obscuribacterales bacterium; assembly: GCA_036703685.1. Classification (GTDB taxonomy): domain Bacteria; phylum Cyanobacteriota; class Cyanobacteriia; order Cyanobacteriales; family Microcoleaceae; genus Planktothrix. The sequence continues at coordinate 1,254 of DATNRE010000090.1, read as the reverse complement.
TGAGGAGTGGCGGTTCACTTTATTTTCTAGTGGCGCGGCGGAATTTGCGTGGAATTATTGGAAACCCCATATCATTCATTGCCATGACTGGCATACTGGAATGATCCCCGTCTGGATGCAAGAAACACCAGATATTGCCACAATCTTCACTATTCATAATTTAGCATATCAAGGGCCTTGGCGTTGGTATTTGGAACGAATTACTTGGTGTCCTTGGTATATGCAGGGTCACAATACCATGGCGGCGGCGGTACAAGCGGCGGATCGCGTCACAACGGTTTCACCCACCTATGCTGAACAAATTCAAACCGCAGCCTATGGGGAAAATTTAGAAGGGTTACTTTCCTTTGTCAGTGGCAAAATGACGGGAATTTTAAATGGAATTGATACGAATTCCTATAACCCAGCGACTGATCCTTATATTCCCGAACGGTTTACGGCCGATACTTTGGAAAATCGCCGCGCCAATAAGGTTGCCATTCAAGAAGAAGTGGGATTAGAAGTTAATTCTAATACTTTTTTAATGGGGATGGTCACGCGATTGGTGGAACAAAAAGGGATTGATCTAGTAATTCAAATTATGGATCAATTCCTATCCTATAGTGATTGTCAATTGATTGTTTTGGGAACGGGCGATCGCTATTATGAAACCCAATTATGGCACATGGCCTCCCGTTATCCGGGTCGGATGACGACGCAATTATTGTTTAATGATGCCCTATCAAGGCGGATTTATGCGGGTTGTGATGCCTTTATTATGCCGAGTCGGTTTGAACCCTGTGGCATTAGTCAAATGTTGGCAATGCGTTATGGTTGTATTCCGATTGTTCGACGCACGGGCGGTTTAGTCGATACGGTATCCTATAATGATCCGATTAATTATCAGGGTACGGGATATTGTTTCGATCGCTATGAACCCTTAGATTTTTATACCTCAATGGTTCGGGCTTCTGAAGCTTTCCGGTTTAAGGATCAATGGCGAGAACTGCAACGTCGGGCAATGGGTCAAAACTTTAGCTGGGAAAATTCCGCTAGAGAGTATATCCAACTCTACAACAATGTGATGGATAGTTATGGCGGTGTTTCTAATGAACCCGCACCCCCACCCGCACCTCCCCAACCTCCCCAACCCACTCCCGGTGCGGTGGTTTAACCTAAATAGGTAATGGGTAATGGGTAATGGGTAATGGGTAATGGGTAATGGGTAATGGGTAATGGGTAATGGGTAATGGGTAATGGGTAATATTCCTGTTC
>DATNRE010000089.1:0-22034 GCA_036703685.1 Candidatus Obscuribacterales bacterium | reverse complement strand
AAAGATCCCGTTTATTTTATAATTTGTTTAGCTTTAATCCAAAATTAATGCCTAACCCCTCCTTAATTGAGTCAAAGGTTAGGGAAATTTCAGCGATGAAATTAATAACAGGGTTAAGTATAAATCAAGAATTCACCCTGTAAAAGAACTAGGTATTTATCATGACAGTTAGCTCATCTACACCAAAAAGGGGGGATGCTGGGAAGCGAACCAGTGGAACAGCAAACTCAAATCAAGATAATAAAACTGAAGCGGATCAGCTTAAAGTAGATTCTGTTGAAAACGAACCAACCCCAAATATGAGCCCAGAAACCAAGTTAGATATTGTGGACAAACCGGCAAAAAAAGGCCCTGAAGCCAATACCGCACCCACCCAAATTCAAGTCGCTTCGATGGCGACATTTATGAATCGTCCCATTGAACATAGTTATCTTGAAATTTCAGGAATGCTATCACCAAGACGCCCTATTTTTAAAGCGAATAGTGCTAGTAATGTAGCTTTTATTCATTTAGAAGATGCGGTGGGAGGTTTAGCCAATCGCCCCATTGAAGTCAGTCATTTAGAAATTACTTCAATGATCATGAACCGTCCTATTGCCAATAATGATGTTGATGATCCCTTCACTTTAATGGGATTTTTGGATTAAACTTCCAATTGAATCATTTTTCATAAAAATCGGGTTTCTGAACCAAGGCTTATGTTTTAATTCATGAGTTAAATAGCGGAAATCCGATTTATTTTATTTCTATGTTCTCGGCTATAATTTCTATCTGAGCGTAAAATGTTTGATTCCTTAAATGACCCTTCTGTGATTTTAACTTTGGCAATTCTTCATGGTGTTATCGGTGCGATCGCAGCTTTTGTTGCTAGAGAAAAAGGACGTAATTATTCCCAATGGTTAATTATTGGATTAATCGGTGGAACCCCGGCTTTAATTGTAGCATTATTATTAAAACCTACTCCTGTTGGCACTCCCCAGCCTAAAGGCGTGGCGATTCTTGGTTCAACGAAACCACTTAATTAAAGTGCCTTGCAGTGCTTCAACCAGAGGTGGGATTCTCCCCAAGCGTAAATTCGGGTATGCCCTACCCTATTCGCATTACTGCGAGTTCTTTTTTGACTTGAAACAAATTTGTTTCAAAAACTGGTTGCCTAGCTCCCATAAATCTTTTACCCACTGCTGGGGGAAACTAGAACTGTGCAGCAGAACCGCATAGATTCAATTGTCAAGGTTCAGTGTTCTGCCGTTAAGCAACTAGGTTTTTAGACAGGTTGTTTACCTTTTCCTGTTACTGGAAATAGTACCAGGATCAGATGTCAATAGACAACCCACCAATATAAAGCCGTCCTCCCCTATCGCTAAAGGCTTGTCCTGAGCTTGTCGAAGGGAGGGGGTTTAAAACCCAATTTTTCGATAATTCTTGATGGAATCATCGAATTAAGGACAGATAAAATGGATTATCAGACTTTATTTAATACAATTGAAATCTTGGTTTTGCAACATTCCCCCAGTGGGGTAGAATCCGAAATCAATCAAGGTTTATTAGAACGATTTTCTCAACTGGGCGTGGAAGTTTGGCAAGATCAAGCTGATAATATTATCGCTAAAATTCCCGGTCAAACTTCAGAAAGAGCGATCGCCATTACCGCCCATAAAGACGAAATTGGCATGATCGTCAAAACCCTGGGAGAAAAGGGACGGGTGGCGGTGAGAAAATTAGGCGGTTCATTTCCTTGGGTCTATGGAGAAGGAGTCGTCGATTTATTAGGCGATCATCAAACTATTAGCGGTATTTTGAGCTTTGGATCGCGTCATATTTCCCATGAATCTCCTCAAAAAGTTTACCAAGAAGAAAAAGCCTTGAAATGGGAAGATACTTGGATCGAAACTCAATGCACCCCCGAAGAATTAGAAACCGCAGGAATTCGCCCCGGAACCCGGGTAGTTGTGGGAAAACACCGTAAAAAACCTATCCGAATTAAAGATTATATTGCCAGTTATACCCTCGATAATAAAGCGTCTCTAGCGATTTTATTAGCCTTAGCAGAAACCGTTAAAAATCCCCCGGTTGATGTGTATTTAGTGGCTTCGGCCAAGGAGGAAGTAGGGGCTATTGGAGCCTTATATTTTACCCAAAGACAAACCTTAGAAGCGTTAATTGCCTTGGAAGTTTGCCCCCTAGCACCGGAATATCCCCTCGAAGGCGATGAAAAACCGGTGTTGCTGTCCCAGGATAACTATGGCCTTTATGACGAGGGTTTGAATAGTCAATTGCGACAGGCGGCAACCACCGCCGGAGTACCCTTACAACTAACGATTCTGAGTGGCTTTGGAAGTGATGCTTCTATTGCCATGAAATTTGGCCATGTAGCCCGGGCGGCTTGTCTGGCGTTCCCCACCCAAAATACCCATGGCTATGAAATAGCTCATTTGGGGGCGATCGCTAACTGTGTTAAAGTTCTACAAGCCTTCTGTGAACAGGATTTCAGCATCAAGTAAAAAAGATCAAAAAAAAATCTCCAAAAGGGTTGACACCGATAAAAAGATAGGCTACATTAATAAAGGTGAAAGGCAAGCGACCTAAACTCAAACGAGCCAAAGTCAACGGCAAAACACCCTAAGCCCCCATCGTCTAGAGGCCTAGGACACCTCCCTTTCACGGAGGCGACAGGGATTCGAATTCCCTTGGGGGTACTAAATATAAAATAAAGCCTGGGATTATTAATTAGTCTCAGGTTTTATTTTTAGGTTCAGAGTATGTCAACCCGGGTCTAACCAGAGGGTATCTAAATAATCAATCCGGGCGGAGGGACTCAAGGCAGTTAATACCTGTTCTCCGTAACTCCGATGGAAGACCCGACTATCAAAGAGTGCCACCACCCCCTGACTATCGCGCACGGTAGCAACGGCCCGTTGGAGTTCACTTAAGGCTTTTGGTAATAAATAAAACCTGAACCAATCCAGATGTCGTTGTTTATAGTAGGCAACCTGTCCCGCCACTAAGGGATCTTCTAAAGAAGGGATGGGTAAAGTAGCGATCGCTAATAAATAGGGCGAGGGTAAACGGCTCTGATGCTGTCGCCAAAACTCCCAACCTGTGACTAAAACCCCATTTTCCGGCAAATCCGTGGTTTCCACCCGCACCCGGGAACCAAATTCCGCCGCCATGGCCGTACTAACCTGGGCTTTTAATGGAACATCTCCAATTAATAAAACACTGAACCCCCGCACCGAAATACTCATACATAAAATAGCATAAATCTTTTTAATCAAAGCTAGTTGATACTGAGGCGTATTCGGCAGGGGAAAACGCGATGGGATATAAAGTTGAATCAGTTGGCTTTGTCGATCGGGGGTAAATTTCACCCCGGTAATCTCCCCAAGTCCCACCGATTGACGATAAATCGGAGCCTGTTTGTCCAAATCCAAAGCTCCCCCAATCAAGACCACGGGCTGTTGGGGCCAAATCCGACTTAACTCCGATGCCACATCCAGTGGTTCACAAAAAAGAGAAAAGGTTCCCAACGTCCGATCCACCACGGCTGATTTTAACGGTTCCGGTCGTTGCCAACCTTGCCAAAACCTCTGCCATGGGGCCAAGGTGGGATCAATAACTCGATACAGGTGCTCAATTATTTTCTGTTCTGGACGGTCTAAAACGTAGCATTGATAGGGATTGGGCGGATGTTGGAATAAGATCCGAGTCAGGTGTATGCGGGTATCTCGAATGGTTTCCTCCTGTTGGGGTTGGTGTTCCATGAGATGATTCCAGTCCTGGGGATGCAAACTCACGGTTAGGGTTTGGCGTGTCCAGGTTTCTAAATCATCGACCCCATCAATAACAGTGAGAACCTGCTCAGGAAAGCCGTGATCATTGCTGAGGCGACTAGATAACCAGGCTGAGGGGGTGGTGAGCAAGACCCCGGAAAAAGGATAATCGGGCCAGCGATCGCCCCTAAGAATGGGTTTATTCGCAATTAGGTCAGGATGGTTGAGGGTTTCTGGGTTAATCCAGGGTTGCAAATCCAGCCGTTGAAGTTCGTCCAAAATCCCATCGGGGGCCACTACAATTACCGGTTGATGCCAGACTAATAACGGTATCCAATAACTCAACCGATAGGAATGATCATAGTGGCTGGGGGGAATCCCCGTTTGAATTAAAGCCTCCCGCCCCAAACGTAACGCCCGAGCCACCAGGCGAGCCATCGTCAGGTGATGGGGCCAAAAGGCTTCGGTCTGGGACTTGAGCAGGTTTCGCAATAAATTATGGACTTCAACTTCTATCAAATTCGTTCAAAAATGCAAAAGAGGGAACAGGGGAGGCAGGGGAGGCAGGGGAGGCAGGGGGAGCAGGGGAGGCAGGGGGAGCAGGGGAGGCAGGGGGAGCAGGGGAGGCAGGGGAGGCAGGGGAGGCAGGGGAGGCAGGGGAGGCAGGGGAGGTAAACTCTTTCTATTACCCATTACCCATTACCTATTACCTATTACTTATTTACCTATTACCCACTCTAACCCTCAAGGGTTAATACTCTAGCCTTGGCTACTTCCTTCGCGGGACTAATCCGAATCCCGGTACTATTGACATAGGCTACTTCTGGGTAAAACTGTTCGGGGGAGGTTTCTGGGCCCCGCGCCACTTGATCGGCAATCCGAATTAACTTAGGTTCCATTTGCAAAGCCATAATTAAACTATTCCGGTTGCCTTTTGCCCCGGCGTGGGCATTTCCCCGCAAACGTCCCCAAATAATAATATCTCCATCGGCAATCAGCGAACTCCCCGGGTTCACATCCCCGACAATCACAATCGTCCCTGGATGACGAATATCCACCCCAGAACGGACGGTCATTTTCAGATACAACGGCTCTGCTAAGGGGTCTGTCGTTGTCTCTGGCAGGGGTTGAGCCAGGGTTTCTCGTGACCTATCCTGATCGACACTATAACCCGCCATAGCGGCTGCTACTGCGGTTTGGCGACGGCTGGTTTTAACCCGTTTGAGTTGGAGTTGGACTTCCGTTAGTGCCTCTGCAATATCTTGGAGTTGACGCCCATCTAATAACCGATTTTCCGCGATCAGATGAACTTCGGTATAATCTTGTTCTGCGTGTTCACCGCCGTTTAGTCGGTGTTTCAACTGTTGCCAGAGTTCTGTCCAGGTATGATTTAGGTTAGTATTAGTCTCGGTATCTTCGGGGTTGTTTTCCGGCGGCAAAAATAACAATAACCGTCCCGTTTCAGTTTTGAACCGAACTTGTAAATTAGGATCAATCTCAGGTGAAATTACGGGAGATTCAGATTCAATTGTGATTGGTTCAGAAGTCGGGGTATCCAAAGACATATTTAGAAGGTAATGGGCTTTTTCAGTTATCATTCATTAGTTATCAGTCATCAGTTAAGAGCAAGTAATGGGTAGTTAACTGTTAACTGTTAACTGATGACTTATTATTATAAGCGATCGCAGACACTCACGACACAGCAATTAAATTTCTCTAACTCTTTTCTGCATATTAATTTTCTTCCATAATTCCTGTTTAATTCGGTTGAGAATTGAAGCCTCATCTAAGGTTTCTAAAATATGTTGAACTACGGCTTTGGGCCCCTCGTCTCCCCAGGATGCACCATTAGCCAAATAGGCTTTTGTTACCTGTCCAATAGCATAACCAGAAACCCCGGCGATCGCAGCTTGGGGAATAGCCACGGATAGATAGGGAATTAATGATAATCCCCCGGTTGCCGGGGCAGTTAATCCTAATATACTTTTTAACGAACTTAAACCAAAATTTGCTACTAATTCACTGGCGGTAATTCCGCCCATACTTAAAGCAATTTTTTGCAATAATTCCAGCGCTCCCTGTTGAGTCATGGAAATTCCATAGACTTTAGATAGGGTTAAGATTAACGCTACATCGATCATTGCTCCGCTTAATAAATCAATCATCATCATTGGGTTTAAAGCGATCGCAATTGATTTAGTCATTACCCCATTCCAAATCACCCGGTTTGCACTTTCTTCGCGAATTTCCATTTTTCGCCGGACTAATTTTTCATTCACATCCCCCGCATATAACATAGTATTTAAAGCGACTAAGGATTTGCCTTCCCGATCCAAAATTTCTAAAATTTTTAACTTTAATTCCTCAATTTGAGGCTCTCCCCTGATAATTTCGGCACTTAAAGTTCCATCGGGACGACGAATAGCCTTAGCGACTAAAGGTGAAGCCGCCGCCATCACAATTTCATCAGGAGATAATAATTCTTTGACTCTTTCATCCCTAATTTTTTCATAAATTGCCTGTCGATCTGCTTCGGGATATTGATCAATTTTATTAAAGACTAATAACATCGGTTTTCCCGCCTCTCGCAAGTAGGAAAGAGCATCATATTCAACTTGGGTAATATCCCCAGAAATAACAAATAATAATAAATCAACTTGTTGCGCTACCTGACGGGCAATTTGTTCCCGGGTTTCCCCATCTACTTCATCAATTCCTGGGGTATCAATCAGTTCAATTTGAGAAATTTTATAGGAAACCGTAGGAATATTAGAGACATAATTTCCCGTCATTTCCCAGGGCTGAATTTGAGTGGTTTGGGTGACACCATGAATTGGGCCAGTAATAAAAACTTCTTGACCTAATAACGCATTTAAAACCGAAGATTTTCCCCGTCCAACCATACCAAATACGGCAATTTGTACACAGGTGCGGTCTAATTTCTCCATCATTCTTTGTAACCCCCCAATATCGGGTTCTAAACCCTCTCTTTCTGTGGCAGTTAAGTCAAGATGGTCTACAATCTCCCGTAGGGCGTCTTGGGCGTGACGTAAATTGAGTTCTGCTTGTAGGTCGGTGAAACTGAGTAGGGTTGTATTAAGTTCGTCATCCAAAGTCATAAAAACCTCTTTTAATGGGGAATGGGGAATGGGGAATAGGGAATGGGGAATGGGGAATGGGTAATGGGTAATGGGTAATGGGTGTTAAATAAAAATCAATTCTAAATTGGTTTTATGGGTTGAGAATATATCCCAATTTTGTTTGAACCCTTCTACAAATTCAGAATCTGCTGTGCGGATAAGTTGAACTGGGGAAAGGTCGGGGAAATAAGGGTTGTGTTCTCTCTAAATGGATTCATTTGATATTCCCCATCCTCTAAATTACAAACAAATAATGTAGGTTGCTTGGGGCTACCCATAAACTTTCTCGGGCCCAATGCTGCGTAATCCAGAATCCAATATTCTCCAATTCCCATTTCTTCATAATCTCGAAATTTATTATAATAATCATCACGCCAATTCGTTGAAACCACTTCGACAATTAATTTCACTGAATCAGAATTTTCGATAATTGATTCACTTTCCCATCGGGGTTCAGACCCTAGAACTTCTTGATTTAAAACAATAATATCCGGTTCATAACCCGATTGTCCACCCTTGGGTTTAATAATCGATTCTCTAGGAATAGTCCATATACCACCTTTACCCATCTGCCTAATTATCATTAATAATTGTTCCATCAGGGAACCCGTTAGATTTGAATGTTTTCCCCTGGGTTTGGGCATTTCAATAATTACTCCTTCATGCAGTTCATAACGAACTTCTGAGTTTTCGGGATACCAGTTAATAAATTCATCAAAGCTGTAGATTTTGGGTTCGGTTTGGGCTGTAGTCATCGTTTTTTTTACGCAGGTATCTGTTCTTATGGTGGTCAAAAAGTCGGTTATTCGGTAAATAAAAACTTTTTGCTATCAAAAGATTTTAGCTCTGTTGATCAAAATTTCCCCCATTCCTAGGGTTGATTTTAATGGTTTCAAGTTTATCTGATGAAAGACAAATCAACCCCGCCAAAGTTGGTACTTAAAGCAATATTTAAGTTTTCTAAGACTTTTACTAACCAGAGAACTCCATCTTGAGAACAGGATTCATAATGATTAAATAAAATGGCAAATCGTTTTTCTAGGTAGGGTTTGACTTTTCGACAAATTAAAACTATTTTGAGTAATAAACCTACGGTCATCGTTGGCCCCACATTAGCAATTAAGTCAATAAACACAAAATGATTAGGTTTTTGGGGACTTTCAACTACTAGAAAGTTTAAGATCTGGTTACAGGTTCTCAGAAGGAGAAATTCACTAAAATTTTCCTCATCACTATGGGGGATAATATTCTGTAATTGCTTATATAATTTATCATTAAATTGATTACGGATATAGGAGGAATCAATTGACGTTGGGCTGATATATTCATACAAACTGTCTTTAAAATCTCGGAAAGATTGATTAGGTTTAGTTTGGGATAGAAAACCTTGGGCTAAATCTTTATAGGTTTGTGACCCTTCTATTTTACCCACAAATTGTTTCAGGGCGGCAAACAGTTCTCGATTATTTAAAAAGGTGGGATTGGGAACCGGAGAAACAATTTTTCTAGCTTCTTCTAGGGATGTGCGTCGGGCGATGGTGGCGAGTCGCATTTGATGGGCTGCATACTGGGATAAATCCAGTTCATATTTCCGTTGTTTTTGAACTTGAATAAGTTGAATCATCTGTTGATGTTCATAGGAACTATCATCACTGAGTAAACAATGTTTATAAAGATAGGGATAGCGAGGAATTAAAATTCTTAGCGGTTCGGAAGATTGGGATTTATAATCTAATTCAGCCGGCTGGTTAATCACTTCTGCAAATCGTTTTAAGGCGAGATACTGCTCACTTTTAGTAAATTCATAAACCAAATCTCCCAACTGACGAATATTTCGAGCATAGGAATAAACTTTGCGAATTTTAGGAATAGATTCATCAAAAAGTTGAATTAATTTATTAATGGCTGTTTTCCGTTGGGGAGAAGTATGCCAGCGATTCACTAAAATATAACAACAGCGATTCAGGATATGATTAAAGTCCTGAACCTCTAATTTTGATACCACTAATTTATTTAAGGCTTTATAAACCTCTAAATCTGGATATCCCGTTCCTTCAATTAATAATAAATTTAGCCGTTCTATCAGTTGATGCGGCTCGTCTATTTCTACCCGTTCGAGCAAATGATCATAGAGAATTTGTTCTTCTTTGAGGGTGGCTCGGTTAAAAGGATTGGTTAGATTGTTGTTCATTTTTGATTACCCATCTACTCAATTTGAGTTTGATTGTCTGGTTAGGTTTTCTGATCACAATAAATCTATGATTTTGACCCCGATTAAATTTTAAAATTAACCCTAAAATAGCAGTGTAGAGACAGGAATATTGGGTCGGATTACAGATGATAGAACTTAGATTAAAAACCATGCAAAAAAAAGTTTTTAAAAAGAAGTTTAACCCTTGATATTCTGGGTAGATACTTCCTAGAATATCTCGGTTATCCTGACCCGATATCGAACACTAACACCGCTATTCAGTTGAACAGATTTTATAAAAGAACTATTAGGGGGAATAGTTTCAACTAATAATATATTTTCTGTGCTTGTTATGCTATTTTCAACAACTAGGGTTGAAATTGCAATCAATCTCAATAAAAATCGCTACAAAACCCGAGATATTTTAGAATATCATAACTGGGTAATCAACAACAATCAATTTTTAAGAGCCAGAGAATGTCTAATCTCCTCACTCTCGGTCAGGTTGCTAAAATTCTAGCGATTAACTCACCATTTTACTGTGATTTCAACGATCCTACAACCGTGATCGGAATCACAACCGATACCCGCAGCATTCAACCCGGAGAGGTTTTTTTGGCTTTACAGGGGGAAAACTTTGATGGCCATAACTTCGTGGAACAGGCAATTAACCAGGGGGCGCTCGCTGCGATTGTGAACACGGATTTTGCCCAAACTCACCCGGATTTACCCCTTTTACCCGTTCCTAACCCCTTAAAAGCCTATCAACAGATTGCCCGATGGTGGCGGGATCAATTTCAGATTCCGATTATCGGGGTCACGGGTTCGGTGGGGAAAACCACCACTAAAGAATTAATTGCCGCCGTACTCGAAACTCAAGGCAAGGTTTTAAAAACCCAAGCTAACTATAACAATGAAATTGGGGTTCCTAAAACCCTATTACAACTCACGGCCGATCATGATTTTGCGGTCATCGAAATGGCGATGCGCGGAGCCGGACAAATTGCCGAATTAACCCAAATTGCTCGACCCACAATTGGGGTAATTACTAATGTGGGAACGGCTCATATTGGACTTTTGGGGTCAGAAGATGCGATCGCCCAGGCTAAATGTGAACTCTTAGCAGAAATGCCAAAAACCAGTTTGGCGGTATTAAATCAGGATCAAGAACGTTTGATCAAGACCGCCGCTAAAGTTTGGTCGGGAAATACCATCACCTATGGTTTGGAAGGGGGAGATCTGCAAGGAGAACTAATTGATGCCCAAACCCTACGAGTCGAGGGAGTTGATTTACCCTTACCCTTACCCGGGGAACATAACGCCTCTAATTTCCTGGCTGCCTTGGCTGTGTTTAGGGGAATTTTCGGGACACAAACCTCCTATACACCTTTTGAAGCGGGAATAGCCGTACAGTTACCCGAAGGTCGGGCGAAACGCTATGAATGGCCAGAAGATATTGTGGTTTTAGATGAAACCTATAATGCTGGGCTCGAATCAATGTTGGCGGCTTTGCGGTTACTAGCTCAAACCCCGGGAAAACGCCATATCGCCGTATTAGGGACAATGAAAGAGTTGGGAGAGCGATCGCTAGAATTCCATGAACAAGTGGGGCAGACGGTGCGGGAACTGAATTTGGACGGATTATTGATTTTGGCAGACTTTGAAGAAGCCAATGCCTTAGCAAAAGGGGCTGGCGGTGTTCCCTTGGTGTCAATCGTCGATGCCCAAACCTCCGATGCCCATGCTCAAATGGCACAACAGTTAAAAGCCTTGATCGCGCCCGGGGATCGGATTTTATTTAAAGCGTCCCATTCGGTGCAACTAAATCGGGTTGTAGAATTATTGGGATCGGATTTTCCATAGAATCAAAGGGTAGTCATGATCAGTGATCACGCTTGAGTGATACCCTGAAAGATGGCAATATTAAATTCTTCTAAAGCTTTCCGAGACGAATCGGAATCAACTTGTATTAACCCATAAGCAAACCCATGGTCAGCACCGCAAAAAAAACAAATGTAGGCCACGTTACCCAAATCATTGGCCCGGTTGTAGATATCAAATTTCCCAGTGGTCACCTGCCGGAAATCTACAATGCCCTCAAAATTAGTGGCAAAAACGAAGTTGGTCAAGATATTTCTATTGTTTGCGAAGTCCAACAACTTCTAGGGGATGGTCAAATCCGTTCCGTATCCATGAGTTCCACCGATGGTCTAGTCCGGGGAATGGAAGTTGTGGATACGGGGGCTCCGATTAGTGTTCCCGTTGGCCCAGCGACCCTAGGACGGATTTTTAACGTCATCGGTGAAACCGTTGATAATTTAGGCCCGGTGCAAACCGAAGAAACGTCTTCCATTCACCGTTCCGCCCCCGCATTTACTCAGTTAGAAACAAAACCCTCCGTGTTTGAAACGGGGATTAAAGTGGTAGACCTGTTAGCTCCCTATCGTCGGGGCGGTAAAATTGGTCTGTTCGGTGGAGCCGGAGTCGGTAAAACCGTTATTATTATGGAACTGATTAACAACATCGCTAAGGCGCACGGGGGAGTTTCCGTGTTCGGCGGTGTGGGCGAACGTACCCGGGAAGGGAACGATCTTTACAATGAAATGATCGAGTCTGGGGTGATCAATACCAAAGACTTGACCCAATCGAAAGTGGCTCTGGTTTATGGCCAGATGAACGAACCCCCCGGAGCTAGAATGCGGGTGGGTCTATCGGCTTTAACCATGGCTGAATATTTCCGCGATATCAGCAAACAAGACGTGCTCCTGTTTATTGATAATATTTTCCGGTTCGTGCAAGCGGGTTCTGAAGTCTCGGCTCTGCTCGGTCGGATGCCCTCGGCCGTGGGATATCAGCCCACTCTGGGAACGGAAATGGGTGAACTGCAAGAACGGATCACTTCGACTAAAGAAGGCTCTATTACTTCGATTCAAGCGGTGTATGTACCTGCGGATGACTTAACTGACCCCGCTCCAGCCACCACCTTTGCTCACTTAGACGCTACCACCGTATTATCCCGGGGTTTAGCTTCTAAAGGGATCTATCCGGCGGTTGATCCCCTGGATTCCACCTCGACGATGTTACAACCTGCGATTGTTGGCAGCGAACACTATAACACCGCCCGGGCCGTACAATCCACCCTGCAACGCTATAAAGAACTCCAAGACATCATCGCCATTTTAGGGTTAGATGAACTGTCGGAAGAAGATCGGATGACCGTGGCTCGCGCTCGGAAAATTGAGAAGTTCCTATCTCAGCCTTTCTTTGTGGCGGAAGTGTTTACCGGTTCTCCGGGTCAGTATGTCACCCTGGAAAAAACCATCAAAGGCTTTAATATGATTCTGGCTGGGGAACTCGATGACCTGCCCGAACAAGCTTTCTACATGGTGGGCGACATTGACCAAGTGATTGCTAAAGCCGAAAAACTCAAAGGCTAAGGTTGACCAACTGTTGTTGGGCTAGGATTGGGAGGGCTAAAGCCCAACAACGGCCCAACAACGGCCCAACAACCGTTATTTTTTCATCTCGATAATATTTTATTAACTCTTGACAAATGACATTAACTGTGCGTGTAATCGCCCCGGATCGGACGGTCTGGGATGAACAAGCTGAAGAAGTGATTCTGCCCAGTATCACGGGCCAACTGGGTATTCTGACGGGTCACGCTCCCCTGTTAACCGCCTTAGATACAGGAGTAATGCGGGTTCGGCTGAAAAATAAATGGACTCCCATTGCCGTAATGGGTGGATTTGCGGAAGTGGAGGCGAATGAAGTCACCATCTTGGTTAATGGTGCAGAGCGGGGTGACAGCATTAATTTAGAAGCAGCCCGCACCGCCTACGCCCAGGCTAAAGCTGATTTAGAATCGGCTGACACCGGTGATTCTAAAAAAGCCAAAATCAAAGCGACCAAAGCGATTAAAAGAGCCAGAGCGCGGTTACAAGCGGCTGGCGGTGTGGTGGAATAACCCAAAACCAGACAAAAGGCAAGAAGACAAGGAAACAATAGCAGAAATTATTCAGGTTTAATGATTAGTTTCTAATGCTTTAACTTGTGTTTCTTGTCTTTTATATTTATATTTATATTTTCATTCTTAATGTTATAGCGCTAGGGAAGAGGGAACAGGGAACAGGGAACAGGGAACAGGGAATAGGGAATAGGATTTAGAAGTGTCCTAATTGTAATGCGTAGCACTATATATGAAATCCTGAAATTTATGCTACAGATCATCCCTAAAATCCACGTACAGACGCGCCCGAGCGCAGCGATGCCGTAGGCTATTGGCACGTCTCTACAAGATACGGATGCGTAGGAAACATTGAAGGATAGAATATTAGAAAACCCCAGATTTTTTCCCATTATAATTTTATTCCTATGGCAATTTTACACGGAAGTTGGTGCGTCACGCCGGATCAGTCTTTTTTTGTCTGGGGAGAAACCTGGCGACGGATCACGCCCGCTCTGAGTTCAGAAACCATTCTTTCCTATCCTTTTGCTTTAAACGATACAGAATTATTAACTCAACCCTTATTAAAAAATATAGGATTATCGGAGGATTTTCCGAAGCTATCCCCACGGATTATAGCGTTACCGATAGATATTTCTGAATCTGGAGAACTCACTCCAATTTATTCTACTCTAACTAATATTTCTAACTCCTATCTTTATCCTTGGGAAATTACAGGAATTTGTCTTAATCCTCAACAGGCGTTTCAATTTTTACAATCTTTACCCCTAAATACCGCCATCACACCGGAGTCTAACTTAGGAGCAGATTTGCGGTTTTGGTCGCATATTACCCGTTGGAGTTTAGATTTATTAGCCCGATCTAAATTTTTACCCGGATTCATTCAGGGATCTAATCAAACTATTAAATCCCAATGGCAACCCCTGCTTGATAGTGCCCTGGATCAAACTCGATTATTACGTTTTGCTCAACAAATGCCAACGGTTTGTCGCGCGAATCAAGAATTAATAGAAAATCATTACCTATCGGTGGATTTTCCCCAATCTGCCCAGGATATTATTATTGACTTTTTAGCCGTGACCATTGATCAACAGGTCAGGAATATAGCTCAATCAGTTGATCAAAAAGTGATTGTATCATTTCCCCTCTGGCAAACTTGGTTACAAAGTTTAAGTAGCCAAGAAAATATAATTAAGGCGGAATCAGCCGATATAGAATCCCTAGAAACTATTGTCAAAAATTGGACTTCTCCCCTACAATCTTCCCTATCTGAATTTAATTTATTTTCTACCGCCTTTCGTTTGCATCCCCCCACAGAATATCATCCGAATTGGCAATTAGAATATTGTTTACAAGCGATTGATGAACCTGAATTTATTGTTAATACTAATATTATTTGGAATCATCCCGTAGAGTCATTTTCCTATCGAGGAAGAACCATAAAACATCCCCAGGAAACCCTCTTAAAAGGCCTAGGACTGGCTTCAAAACTCTATCCGGTACTCGAAACCAGTTTGCAACAAACTCGTCCCCAATGCTGTAGTTTAAATCCCTTACAGGCCTATGAATTTCTTAAAAGCTATGCTTGGCGTTTTACCGATAGTGGTTTAGGGGTGATTTTACCTCCCAGTTTAGCTAATCGAGAGGGGTGGGCGAGTCGATTAGGATTAAGTATAAAAGCAGAAACTCCTCAATTAAAAACTCATGAACGTTTAGGATTAAAAAGTTTATTAAACTTTAAATGGCAGTTATCAATTGGCGGTCAAACCATAACAAAAGCAGAATTTGATCGTTTAGTTGCTAAGGAAAGTCCCTTAGTTGAAATTAATGGGGAATGGGTCGAGTTACGGGAATCGGATATTAGATCGGCAAAACTATTTTTTAGTCAACGAAAAGATGAAATGACCCTTTCCTTAGAAGATGCCTTACGGTTATCCATGGGGGATACACAAATGATTGAAAAATTACCCGTTGTTAACTTTGAAGCGGGAGGAAAATTACAGGAATTATTAAATACTTTAACTAATAATCGTAACTTAGAACCCATTGCCAATCCTAATAATTTTAAAGGAGAATTACGGCCCTATCAAGCTAGAGGTGCAGGTTGGTTATCTTTCTTGGAACAATGGGGTTTGGGAGCCTGTTTAGCTGATGATATGGGCTTGGGAAAAACCATAGAATTTATTGCTTTTTTATTGCATTTAAAAGAAAATAATAATTTAGAAAATCCGGTTTTATTAGTGTGTCCAACTTCAGTTTTAGGGAATTGGGAACGGGAAGTTAAAAAGTTTAGTCCTACCCTGAAATTTATTGTTCATCATGGGGATAAACGCGCGAAAGGTAAAAATTTTGCTAAGACTATTCAAGATCAAAATTTAGTAATTACCAGCTATCCTTTAACCTTTCGAGATGAGAAAGAATTGCAAGGAATAACTTGGCAAGGTTTAGTATTAGATGAAGCTCAAAATATTAAAAACCCCGATGCCAAACAATCCAAAACCCTGAGAAATATTAACGCTTCTTTTAAAATTGCCTTAACCGGAACGCCAGTAGAAAATCGGTTATCGGAATTGTGGTCAATTATGGATTTTTTGAATCCTGGTTATTTAGGACAACGGCTATTTTTTCAGCGACGGTTTGCAATTCCAATTGAAAAATATGGGGATACGGACTCTTTAAATATTTTGCGATCGCTAGTTCAACCTTTTATTTTACGTCGTCTCAAAACCGATAAGGATATTATTCAAGATTTACCCGAAAAACAGGAAAATATAGTATTTTGTCTATTAACAACCGAACAAGCAACCCTCTATCAAAAAATTGTCGATGACTCCTTAGAAAAAATTGATGATGCGGACGGAATTCAACGGCGGGGAATGATTTTAGCTTTATTAGTCAAACTTAAACAGGTTTGTAATCATCCAGTTTTAATCGAAGCTAAAGTTAAAAATAGTAAAAAATCAGAATTAATTAAAACTCAATATTCTGGTAAATTACAACGTTTAACAGAAATGTTAGATGAGGTTTTAGCAGAAGGCGATCGGGCTTTAATTTTCACTCAATTTGCCGAATGGGGGAAAGTATTACAACCCTATTTAGAACAGTATTTCAACCGAGAAATATTATTTTTATATGGGAGTACCTCTAAAAATAAACGAGAAGAAATGATTGATCGGTTTCAAAATGATCCCCAAGCTCCCCCAATTATGATATTATCCTTAAAAGCCGGAGGTGTGGGTTTAAATTTAACCCGGGCTAATCACGTTTTTCACTTCGACCGATGGTGGAACCCCGCCGTCGAAAATCAAGCTACGGATCGAGTATTTAGAATTGGTCAAACCCGCAATGTACAAGTCCATAAATTTGTCTGTACGGGAACTTTAGAAGAAAAAATTCATGATTTAATTGAAAGTAAAAAAGCCTTAGCGGAACAAGTTGTTAGTGCGGGAGAAGATTGGTTAACCAATTTAGATACGGATCAACTCAGAACTCTATTAATATTAGATAGAAACTCAATTATTGACGAAGAAACCCCGTTGTAGTGCTTAAGCGCATCTTATCTTATAATAATTATGTGGGTTAAAGCGCAACAACGGGAATATCTGCGCTAAAGCGCAATAACGGGAATATCTGCGCTAAAGCGCAACAACGCTAAGGAGGATAAAATGAGTCAGGAATGGTGGTCACAACAATGGTTAGATTTATTAGACAAATATCGGTTCAAAAAACGCTTGGAACGGGCTAGAAACTACGCTAGAGAAGGCAATGTTTTAAAAATTGAATTTAAAGATCAAAAAGTTTTAGCTCAGGTTCAGGGGACTCAAATCGAACCTTACATCATTTCGCTTTGGCTAGATATATTTAGTGATGAAGAATGGAATTATATTATCGCAACCCTATCGCAACGGGCTATTTTTAGTGCTAAGTTATTAGCAGGAGAAATGCCCCAAGATATTGAGGATGTGTTTGCGGCTAATGGGTTAAGATTATTTCCTTTTTCCTTGGATAATGTGCATTCTGAATGTAGTTGTCCAGATCAAGCTAATCCCTGTAAACATATTGCTGCGGTCTATTATTTGCTAGGCGATCGCTTTAGTGAAGATCCTTTTGTCTTATTTCAACTCCGGGGAAAAAGTGCCGAACAAATTATTACCGCGTTACGACAACTGCGAGGTCAAAGTGAGGATAAAATTAATGTTTATACCCCAGAAGAAATTACGGTAAAATCCAATCCTCACGCTCTAAAACTTGATCAATTTTGGAATTACACTCAACAGCTAGATCCTGCTTTAGTTGTGATTATACCACCGCCCAGTAGTGAAACGGTACTCGATGTTTTAGGGGAAATTCCCTTAGCATCAGTAGGGATTAAATCTACAAATCGTTCTGCCCTATCTGATACCGAGAATGTGATAAAATATTTACAAACAGTCTATAAAAATATTAGTCAGCAAGCTGTTTTAGTCGCCCTTAATCGGGAAGAAAATTAATTCAATTATTTATAACATATTATGGTCTATGTTCCGTACCCAAATATTCTCAATAGCAGTTATCAGTTCAGAAGGATGAACAATTAAAATGTCTGGTTTCTGTTGTGCTAAAATCTCGGCTGAATTATATCCCCAACTTACCGCAATACTTGGAACATGGGATTGTTGGGCCGCGTTGATATCTCTGGTTTCATCCCCGACATAAATCGCTTGCTGGGGTTTTATTTTTTCTTTAATCAATAATTGGTTAATAATTTTATGCTTTCCAAATAGACTAATTCCTGAATAGATCCCTTTAAAACAATTCACTAAATCATAACGGGATAAAATTGTAATCACATTCATTTTAGAGTTAGAAGTAACAATATAAAGACTGTAATTTTGCTGGTGTAATTGTCGCAAAGTCTCAGGAATTGTGGGGAATAAATGAATCTGTTGTAAATCATGATTTAATTCATAAATGACTCGTCGGACTAAAAAAGGGAGTTTGAATACAGAAATCCCTGATTCCTGAATAATCTGCCAGGAACTTAAATTTTGAATTTGACTCAGGGTTTCCGGGCTAGTCGGAGCATAGCCAAACTCATCAGATAAGCGATTAGAAATTCTGACCACTGCGTTTAAGGTATCGGCCAAAGTCCCGTCAAAGTCGAAAATAATAGTTTTATTCATGGGAGGGAATGGGAAATGGGGAAAAATAAACCTCCGTATTTTCAAGGAGATACCCCCAGGACTTGGATCTCAGGAAAAGTGACCTAAAACAGAAAAAATAGTCAATTGTCTGGAGCAACATCGAATTTAGTCCAAGATAATGTCCAAATTTAAGCCGGATTTATTCTGCACAACCTTTATATAATCATGCTTTTAGCCAATCCTCCTGATTGTAGATCAGACTTAGGGTTTCTGGGTGATATATTGTGGCGTGTTCTTCAAAAGTCCGTGATCTTACGGAGATTAAAACTCGATAAAAATAACAATATTATTTTTTAACTAAACCAAGATTTTCTATAATTCCTATGGTATAGATAGGGTCTTTCCTCCCTATATATGGGGAATTTAGTCAATTCTTTAAATAAAGATACAACTCTATAAAGGTTCTGTAAAACTTTCAGGATTTCTGATAAATCGGGGTGACAAACCCATAAAGTTTGCTATTGTAGTTATTAACAGCTTGTATGTAATCGCTCTGGTTGCTGAGATATCCCACTCTAAGGAGACACTCAAGAAAACAGAGTCACGAGTTCAGGGTCAAAGTGACCAGCAAGATATTCACACACAGGAGTCCAAATGAAAACCAAACTTTTTACAACCTTAATCTCAACCCTAGCTTTAACGGGGATTTGCGCTACATCAGCCCAAGCCTTTACCTTCAAAACTAACTATACAGGCGATGCCAACAAGGCCAAAGGTGACATTTACCTGGATTCCGTCGAGTTTGGTGGCCAGGTTCGCACAGATTTGTCCCTAGTGAATCAAGTTAATATTCTCCGAAATGATGTCTGGAGAGGTGGAGATACCGGAGCAGCCAGTGCGGATAAAGCTGATCTGGGAACCGTGGGTCTAGTTGAAGAAAACTTAAGTAATGCCGGTGCAGTCCAAGCCCTAGGAAACCGTTACCTCAGCAGTATTATTGATACTGAGGAATATGGCAAATTCAGTATGGATCTATTCTTTGACAAACCGGTTGATAATATCTTGGCCTGGGAACGGATGAATGAACAAACCAGCTTGATGGATATTATCGCCCTAGATGCAGGTGGAAACACCATTGGTAACTTGCTAACTTTAGGTCAAGGAGCCTTTGGGTGGACAGAGGCTGGATACAGCTTAGATACTCAAGAAATCACTAACACTCAAAAAGTTGGGTCTGTAGGTGTCAGTTTAGCTGACTTAGGAGTTGGTGGTACATCCATTGCCGGACTCCGGGTTTCTAGTAAAGGTGCAGGTTATTTTGGCCCCGACTGGAAAATTATGGGAACTCAAGCCGCGGTTCCTGAACCTGCGACTGTCTTAGGCTTAGGTTTAGTTGGTGCCGCTTTGGCCATGTCTCGTCGCAAAAAAGCGTAATACAGCATAAAGGCATATCCCTTGAATCAGTTAATATTAGATCTCCCTAAGTTAAAGACCGCCCCAGAAAGAAAGCAGGATGGGGCGGTTTGATTTTATGGATCATAATAGTCCCCTAAAGCCACCCCGATTTTCTATAATATAGATGGAAGCCTGGCCCCATCTAGGCAGGGATTTAGTCAATGCTTTAAATAAAAGCTGATCTATATAAAAGTTCTGTAAAACTTCTAGGAATTTTTATAAATGTCTTTGACTCGCCGATAGAATTTGTTATTCTGTTATTAATAACTTGTATGTAATAGCTCTGGTTGCAATAGATGTCCCCCTCTAAGGAGACACTTCAGAAAACAGAGTCACGAGTTCGGGGTCAAAGCGACCAGTAAGATATTCACAAACAGGAGTTCTAATGAAAACCAAACTTTTTACAACCTTAATCTCAACCTTAGCTTTAACCGGGATTTGCGCAACATCTGCTCAAGCCTTTACCTTTAAAACCAACTTCTCCACGACCGATACAACTAATTGGAAAAGCGACATCTTTTTAAATTCAGTGGAAATTGGGAGCAAAACCTATAGCGATTTCTCCTTGGTTAACAATGTCAATATCATCCAGAATGATCTGTGGACAAAAGGCAATGAAGGGGCCGCCAGTAGCGAGAGAGGAGATAATGCTTCTGGAGTCAAAGCAGAAAATCCCACCGCCAGTAATTTAGCAGCTTCTCTGGGTAATCTGAACTTGAGTAATATTGTCGATACAGAAGACAAAGGTAAATTTACCCTAGACTTGTTTTTTACTAAACCTACAGATAGTTTCCTGTTCTTTGAACGGGGTAGAAATAGTAAACTACAAGTTCAAGCTCTACTCGCAGATGGTTCAACCGGGAAATCCCTTTTATTGGATTCATCCAAATGGCAACAAGCGGGTTATAGCCTGAATACGACAGAAATTGCTACCGCTCAAAAAGTTGGGTCTTTAGGCGTCAATTTGTTTGACTTGGGTGTGGAAGATGCGTCCTTGTTTAAAGGTCTGCGCTTAGTCAGCCAGTCCAATTATGTTGGCCCTGACTTTAAAGTGGTGGGTGTGAATGTAGCTGTGCCTGAACCCGCGACTGTATTAGGATTAGGTTTAGTCGGTGCTGCTTTAGCCATGTCTCGCCGCAAAAAAGCTCAATAAGAGTCTTGATCAACAACTTTGAATTCTTTCCGCCCCGTGAACGTTAATCATTCATGGGGCGGTTTGATTTTATTACTTAACAGGACTTACGCAAAACAAACATATCTAGTAGGGGCGAACGGCCGTTCGCCCCTACAGATGGTGTACAATTGAGTATTCTGCGTAAGTCCTAACTTAATAGACTTGAATCCAAGCTTTAACGTCATATTCTGTCCAAATCCCATTTTTCCAATAGGGATCGGACTCAATTAACTGACGTACCGTGGCCTCATCCTCCGCTTCATAAATCCCAAATATTTTAGTAACATCCTGAGTTGGGCCAATGGTTAATAAAACACCCGATTCTTTTTGTTGTTTTAATCCTTCTAAATGTTCTGCCCGATAGGGTTCTCGTTTTTCCAGAACATTCTCGCAATAGCTTCCGAACATGACATATTTTTGCATAATTGTTGCTGATTGATGGTTGATTGTTGACTAATATCTAACTTCTGAGACTCACGTTAAATTGTTGAACTAAAGCATCTCGGACTTTTTGTTGGAAGGGATCAATATCCGTATCAGTTAAGGTGCGATCGCTCACCCGATAAACCAAACGAAAAGCCAAACTACGCTGACCTTCGGGTACATTTTTCCCGCGATATTCGTCGAAAACTTCCACCGATTCTAATAAATTCCCGGCGGCTTTGGTAATACAGCGTTGAATGTCAGCCACAGGAATCTCGACGGGGACGAAAAAGGCAATATCGCGATCGCTCGCAGGGAAAGCGGAAAAGGTTTTGAACTTACGAACTAAATTAGAGGGGCGATTCATCCCTTCTAATAATACCGATAACTGGAATTCAAAAGCATAAACTTGATTCGGTAAATCCTGTTTTTGACAGAGTTGCGGATGCAATTGTCCGAAAATTCCTAACCGTTTTCCCTGTAACCATAGGGAAGCGGTGCGTCCGGGGTGTAATAATTCTAGGTTAGATTCCGGTTTATATTCAACGGTTAAATTCAAGCGTTGAAATACCGCTTCTAAAATCCCTTTAGCTTCAAACCAAGTTAGGGGTTGTTCTTGACCACTGCGAACCCAACGCCCAAAACTGCGATCGCCTCCCATAATTCCAGCCACGGCATCTTGTTCTTTATATTGATCTGCTTCTTTCCAGAAAATTCTGCCAATTTCAAAGCCATTTAACGGCCCATTTCCATTTTCTAAATTATAAACAAAGGCATCAATTAATCCGGTT